>DYQT01000262.1 GCA_020719165.1 Draconibacterium orientale
ACAAAATCCGGTATTCAGGCCGGTTGATGGTCAGCAAAATTATTGGAATATTTGGAAAAAGGAGCTACTTTTTAAAGAAAAGGCGAGCAGCGGTTTTTAGAGAAAAACAAATTACAATCCATTTTAGACCGTTGGAAATTAATGATAAAGCCTGATAAATGTTTACCAGTTACGATGATTTCTGGAAATTCAGAACTTTCAAGAAGCAAAACCTTTTAAGAAAATTTCTACAATTATGCAACATCTGCAATGTTGGGATCAGCACATCAGAATGTGGAATTAACCCGGAAAAACCATTGTTGAAAAAAAATCCTATGGAAATAAACCCCAAAAAAAATTGAAACAAACTTTGACTGTCAAAAAAAAGCCCCTGCTTCCGGGGGAGAAGCAGGGGCAAAACAGAGACTAAACGTTTGGACTATTATTGATTATCTGATTACCAGCTTTTTAATAATTCGTGACCTTTCGTCTTCAATCACAATATGAAATACACCAGAGCGCAGGTTTGAAACATCAACCCTGGTTTTTGTGCCGGTGAGTACGCCTTCGCGACATAATCCACCTGCTTGATTGAAAATGGTGAAATCCATTGGTTTATCCTTGCCCGACATGATGAAAACTTCATCTTTGGCAGGATTTGGGAAAATCTGGTAATTATCTTCATTCAAACCACAGGTTTCAACTTGCGTGAGTGTGCTATGAACAATGCTGTATTTTCCATCTTCTGCCGGAAATTCTGCATGAGTCCAGGCACCATCGTAAGGACTATCGAAAGCAACATCTGAAAGTTGATATTCCAGGTTTTCAGCCTTTTTCCAAACTTTGAAAACTGGCGAATTACCTGAACGGTAGAGGTTGCTAAATACCGGAATCATGTTTTCGATAGCGTTTTCGGATTGAATAACGCCAGCGCCTGCCAATGTTTCGCCATCAAAAACAGCTACTTCATCACCGACAGCATAACCAGTTGCATCAAAACAAACCGTCCAGACAGGTTCGGCAGGATTTCCATCGTGCACCTTAAAATGCACAGGCAATAACCTTTCCTTACCTGGCATAATATCCATAACTTCAGGATAAATAAGGGTTGCCGGGCTGTTCATCTTAACCAGATAACCCTCGCCGGGATTGAGGTTTCCAATGCCATTTGCCCAAATCTGACCAATTTTTATCAGTTGCGATCCGGTTGAATTTCTTACAAAATGTAAATTGGCCAGAATCCCTGTAAAGGCAGTTTTGGCGTTCACCGGATTCAAAGGCAGAAATCCTGTAAACTGAAATCCGGCAATGAGATTTATTGGTGTTTGTGCGTCAAGAATTTCGCCTGTAACTGTAAGGTTGTCAGTGGCATTCATTTTCACGAGATAGCCTTCCGTGGTTTTCCAGTTTCCAATTTGATTTACCCAAACAGAGCCGATTTTTTTCAACTGGTTACCAGTCGAATTACGGGCGTAGTTCAAATTGTCCAACAAATCGTTCATCATCGTTTTAAAATCTGGATTTAAAGGCACAATGTGCGATGAGACAAACTGAAATCCGGTATTCAAGGCAATTTCGTGTTCCCAAACGGGGAAAACAGTGATGTTCACCGTGTCGGGTTCGGAGCTGAACTCGCCATCATTTACCACCAGAATTACCTGAATTGTGGTTTCTTCGGAAACTTCGGGCGCTGTAAACGTGGGATTCACAGCCGTTTCATCATCGAGCACAATGCCTTCGGGTGCCGTCCATAAATAGCTGATTTCAGGGCTGTCAATATCATAAGAGCCGCTGCCGTCTAACTGAACAGGCCTTTCTTCGGGCATACGCTGGTCGGGGCTTGCGCTGGCCACCGGCGGGTCGTTTACAGGATTGACCACCACCTGGAAGGTATCTTTCACCATTCCCGAGTAGATATTCTCAGCCGAAACAACCACCATCCCGCTGCCATTCCAGTTTTCGACAATCGAAAGCTCCAACTTGTTGTCGGCAGTAATTTCGGGCTGGATAGCCGGTTGTGCGCAGAATACACTGAAACTCATGGCCGTTTCATCCACATTTTCGAACACCTGCATCAAACCGGCCACTTCCAACGGCGGCGTGTCTTCGTCCACTTCAATATCGGCAATGGGATTGACGATTTCGATTTCGCCACCAAAATATTGTTTCATGGTGTTATTTCCCAGGTTTGCTTCGGGAGGATTTGACCCCGAAACCACCGCCAGAATGTATCCTACCTGCACCTGTGCGTACCAGTCGAAACTGATTTCGGTGGTTTGATTTTTCAGCAGGCTGAAAGGAAGGGCATTAATGGGCAACGTGTCGGTAAGTGTGATGTACGACAGCGCAAGGCTGGCGTTTGCATCGGCGCCTCCGGTGTTTTTGATGGTAACCGAAATTTGCATCAATTCGCCTGATTGCGGCTCCTCGTTTGAAATTGCCAGTTGCTGTACAACAAAATCGGGGGCATCGCCAACGATGATGGCTCGGGTGGCTGTATTGTTTGCGGTGGTGATTTCAGGCACCAGATTTCCTTCATCCAAAACCACCTTGATGATGTGTGTGCCGATGTCGCCGGTAGAATAAATATCAGGCCAACCCACACTGGCTTCTTCGCCTGGCTCAATGTTCTGGATGGTCAGAGCATCGCCGAGAGGGGCATCATCCATATAAAGATTCACCGCAAAAGTCCCTGAAGGAACATTCCCAAGATTAAAACAGGTGGCATTGACGCTGATACTTTCGTACTGGTCGGGATTGATTTCGGAAGGTGCAATGCTTTCGGAATAAATGGCCATATCGGGCAAATCGTTGTAAACATTGATATACAGGTTAACAACGTTGTTGTTCTCGTTGGTTTCGGCCAATAACCCCTCGTAATCGGTAATGATTTGAATGGTAAATTGTCCCAAATCGTCGAACTGATGAAGCACAAGGGCTTCGGCAAAACTGCCTCCATTGATGAAAGGAATAACATCGGTCTCCAGGATTACGTCATTCATGACAAATGAAACCACGACATTATTTACCCTGAATATACCATTGTTGAAAATCCTTGATTTGAGTTCGACTGTTGAACCTTTCAGAATATTCAGCCGGTTTCCGGCTCCGTTTGAAGTGTAATAAGGCGATTTTGATGGTTGCAGGTCAACGCCAAGTGTGAGGCAACTTTGGTTGTTGTATTCATTCAACTCCGTTACCTGATTGTTTTCGTCTGCCACAGCGCAAATCTGGTGTGAGCCTTCCTCCATGTTCCACAAGGCTGAAGTTACCGTTTGGCTTTCGCCGATGGCAAGGCCGGCTATCAATACCGAATCTCCCAACAGGAGGCCATCCATGCTGAATTTCACCCAAAACTCTCCGGCCTCGCCGCTGCCATTGTTGGCAACAGTAACCATGAAATTCATCGGGTCGCCGGGCAACGGATTGTAGTTTGAGGCTGTGATTCCCGAAATGGTCAGCTCAGCCGTTGGCTGTTCGATGTAGATGTTTTTGGAAATCTGCTGGTTGGTTTCATTGGATTCTTCCACAAGGCCATCGTGGTCAACAACTGCCCTGATACTGTGGAATCCGGGCGTTTCGATGCTTATTCCCGAAAGGGTTACCGTTTTGGTTTGTCCGCCGCCAACTTCTGAAAGCGGCATTGTGCCTAACAAATTGTCGGCGCCTTCGTAAAAACTAACGCTGGTAGCGCCCGAACCTGCCCAGTTGAGGTTTTTCACTTTGGTGGAAATGCTAAACGACTGCCCGCCCAATGGTGAATTGTCGCTGAAGGTCATTTCTGTTGGGGTGAGGTCGGGCAGCGCCGGATAGAAATAGCGCGATTTGGAGGCTGAGTTGTTCGATTCTACCGATTCGGCGATGGTTTGCAACGGGTCTAAAATAAAACTCACCGTGTGGTTGCCGGTGCTGGTAAATTCCACATCGAAACTTACCGACTGGCTGCCGCCCACCGGAATACTTGTGAAGCCGTCTTCGAACACCTTTACGCCGTCCACATAGCCAAACACCACCACATCAGTGGCTTCGATGTTTCCGTTGTTCGAAAATACCGCCGAAACCGTATTTGGTGTGTTCACCACCGGGTCGCCACTCCAACCGATGTTCCAGTTGTAAATAACCAGGTCGGGCAGGTAGGTTGGTTCGGGTGGTGGCGGGTCTTCGGGATTGATGACCGGCACCACGCTGAACCCGTGGGTAGCCGTGG
>DYQT01000263.1 GCA_020719165.1 Draconibacterium orientale
GACAAGTTTTTCATCCTTACCGATGTGCCCAAGGTTTGTGTCAATTACAATACCCCGCAGGAAAAATCACTTGACCGTATGACGATCGCGGAAGCTAAGCGATACCTGGAAGAAGGTCAGTTCCCCGATGGCAGCATGGGGCCGAAAGTTCGCGCAGCCATTCACTTCGTTGAACACTCCGGTAAAGATACCATCATCACCAAAACAACCATGCTCGGGATCGACAACGGAGGTACGCGGGTTACACTGGTTTAATGACGAATGACGAATGACGAATGACGAATGACAAATGACGATCGATTTGTTGCTAAACCGCTTTCGCCACTCACTATTCTTCAAAAACCATCTTTTTAACCTCCAGTCCATCGACTCTCAATAATTCGTTTTCCAGTTTAAAAAATTCATCCCGGTTGCCCGTGAGCTCCAGAAGGATCAGTCCGCTGTGGGCACAAAAATCTTCTTTAACTTCATGAAGCCCGAGGCGGGTTTTGATGGTACAGCCATACTTTGTGAGGATAGCCTGCACTTCAGAGGTGTTTTTAAGCCTGTCGGTAATGTGAATGCCGAGAATCCAGATCTCTTTCATAGGGGTTAATTGAGTGGTATTTCTTTTTTCTTTGACGATAAATTTCGGAAATGAATGGTGAAGCTGGTTCCATTTTGATGAGAAATCTCTATGGTTCCTTCCAACTGTTCTACCAGTAATTTGACGATGAACATACCCAATGATTTTTCAGAATCCATTGAAAATGAATCTGGTAAACCAACGCCATTGTCGCTGATAATGAGTGTGAGAATATCCTCTGTCTCTTTTTGCAAATGGATCTTTATTTCCCCTTCGTGGTGCTGCGGAAAAGCATATTTGAACGCGTTTGTTAGCAATTCATTGGCAATAAGGCCAATCGGAAGGGCAATTTCAATACTCACCTCCGTGGCTTCCAATGAGGTTACCAGGTTAACCCTGTGTCCGCTAAAAGTACTTTGAATAATGGTCGCCAGCGAAAAAAGGTAGGCAGCCAATGGAATCTGGTCGAGGTTTTCCGACCGGTACAAATGCTCGTGAATCAGAGCCATCGACCTGATTCTCATCTCTATATCACGGATAATACGGATGAGCTCATGATCTGTACTATTGCGGAGTTGAAGGTTAAGCAGGCTGACTACAATGGCGAGGTTGTTTTTTACCCGGTGATGGATCTCCCGAAGCATCACCTCTTTTTGCTGGATGTTTTTTTGCTTCAGCTCCTCAATTTCCCGCTCTTTCGATCGGTTACGCATAATGGTCAACACCTGGAATACCTCCCCGGTTTTAAATATCGGAACCTTACGCGTTTCCCCATATATTGTTTTGTCACGCAGAAAAAATTGTTGTTCCCCAACAAGGGTTTCGCCCGATCGAAAAACATGTTTAATCTCTTCAATAGTTGAATCCGGGATAAATGGATACACTTTGGTGATCTTTTTCCCGATGCAGTTGACCGGGAACCCCTGTCGCAAATGTTCCTCCTGCAGCGACGAATTCAACATGACAAACCGCATCTCCTGGTCAATCACATAAATCCAATCGGGAATTGCATCAATTGTATCATGATATAAAATTTCAGAGCGCTGTAATGCCTCTTCTGCCTGTTTGCGCTCTTTTATCTCTTCAAGGAGTTGCAGATTGTTTTTTGCGAGGGCTTTTTGATGAGAAAAGTTTTTATAGTTAATGCTTTTAAACATAAAAGCCATCATGAACCCGATAGAGTATGTGGCAATGACGAAGAAAATAGTATTGAAAAAGAAAAACGGACGGTGTTCCAGCGTGCCATTGATGATGTTAGCCGATGCAAAAGCCAGAGTCTGAAGCAAGCCGATGATGACAACGCTGCGAAAAGGCATTTTGAAAAAAACAAAAAGTCCGATCACCACCAGCATAACCCAGGCAAAATAATAATCAAATCCGATATGGGAGTAATCAGCGTTGAGTCCCACATAAAAAACTGCCCCGCAAATAAGCATATTCAGGATAAAGTATATGGGATGCAGCCATTTGTGCAGTGGTTTGATATAGGTCACCGCAATTATTGCCACCATAATGGGCGAAATGATCCAGAAACGGGTGTGAAATAGCTGTTCAGGTAAATCGGCGAAGAAGGTAATGTTGAACAGGGCAAAGAAACTGAACAGGATGAGTGTTATAAAAAGCCCGAGACGCACGGAAGGCAATGATGAGAGCATGAAATACTCCTGAAATTCCTTACGCGACTCTTCCCTTACACGTTCGCTCATTCGCCCGGTTTTAAAGTGTGAAAACCATCCGTTGAATCTCAAGTCCGCCAATCTGGCTGAGTTCCTCTTCAAGTTTGTTGCACTCGGAAGCGGAGCCGGCAAGCTGTAAAATAACAACCCCAACCCGGCTGCATACCTCTTCAGTTACTTCATGAAACCCCAGCCTCGATTTGATGACATGTGCATAGGTTGTAAGTGTTTTCTGCGTGCGCCCAGCCTCCTTAATGCGGTCGGTAATTAATAAACCAATGATTCTGAGTTCTTTCATAATTTTTTGTTTTCAGAAATAAAGGTCACGTTTGCCATTTTTTATCTGTTCGATTTTTTCAGTCAGCGTTTTTTTAAAGGCTTCATCATCGATCTCTGCAAGTTTCTCCTGAATTAATTCATAGCCTTTTACTTTTGTGGCCGGGGGAGCATAATCTTCCAGGTATTCCATCATGGTCATCAGCGCATTTGGCTGACAAAATCGTTTGATGAATCCGGGAACCGAAAATTCCATAAAATGTTCGCCGGTTCTTCCCAGGCGGTAACATGCTGTGCAAAAAGATGGAATATATTTGTGCTCAATGAGGTCGTCCATGATCTCATTCAAGGTGCGGTTATCGTTAATCTGGAATTGTTCGAGGTCGATATCCTGTACCTCATTTTCCTTTCTTTTTGAATAACCACCCATCTCAATATTTGTGCCTCCGTCGATTTGTGAAACCCCGAATTGCATAATTTCATCGCGGATTGCTGCCGATTCCCTTGCCGTGAGAATCAGACCGGTATAGGGCACTGCCAATCGCAGAATAGCCACCAGTCGCGTAAATTCGGCATCGCTCACCATATGCGATTTATCGATATTGAGCTCAGAAGCAAATTGAATGCGCGGGAACGAAATGGTGTGCGGCCCGACATTGTAAACTGCTTCAAAATGGTTGGTATGCCTCACAAGTCCGAGAACTTCAAAACGCCAGTCGTAAAGGCCAAATAACGCTCCTATGCCTACATCATCAATTCCGGCCTCCTGTGCACGGTCTAACCCTGTAAGTCTCCAGTCATAATTTCGCTTCTGGCCGCCGAGATGAACTTTTGCATAGGTCTCTTGGTGATATGTCTCCTGGAAGATCTGGTAGGTTCCGATTTTCGCGTCTTTGATCAACCTGAAACCATCAATATCCATGGGCGCTGCATTGATATTCACCCGCCTGATCTCGCCAGGACCGCTTTTAACTGAATATACAGTTCGCACTGAATCGGCAATAAATTTGGCATCATACTTAGGATGCTCGCCATATACCAGAATCAATCTTTTCTGGCCGGAGTCCTCCAGTGCCTTAACTTGTAAAACAAGATCGTCGTGGTCGAGTGTAACCCTTTTTATTTTATTATTGGATGCTTTAAACCCACAATAGGCACAATTGTTTGTGCACAGGTTTCCAATATATAAAGGTGCAAACAGCACGATGCGCTGCCCATACACTTTTTCTTTGAGTTTTCGCGCTCCCTGCTTGATCTCCTCAATCAGTTCAGGGTCGGTAGCATTGATTAATGTAGCGGTTTCCGCGAGTGTCAAACGGTTTTTATCCAACGATTTGGCAATAACCTCCCTCACCATCTCTTTCGATGCGGGAGTTGTATTGAGATAACCCCATATCTCATCGGTGTCGATGAAGGGCTTCATCCGTTGATCTTTAATCTTGAGTTTTTCAGGCCTGAAAATCATAAAAACGAAGTTGAATAGCAAAGGTATGGATAATGCTGCAAATTAATTGCCTTTCTTTGATCTTTCCGAAAGATAAACCCCTCCGATAACCAGACCGATACCGAAAATCTTTTGAATAGTGAATGATTCGGAAAGAATGAAATAGGAGAAAATCGCCGTGAAAACGGGGATCAGGTTGGAAAAAATATTTGATTTGCTGA
>DYQT01000264.1 GCA_020719165.1 Draconibacterium orientale
GTTTGGGCGATTATAGAGGTGACATTAAACCATGGGAGGTGATGTTTTTTGATGAAAAACTCAAGAATGCATACAAAAAGTGGGTAGAATACCTCATTACCGAGACAAATACATATACAGGCATTCCGCTCAAAGACGACTCCGCTGTAGGTCTGATTATGATCAAAAACGAGGACGGCGTGTTTTTTTGGACTATTCAGGATGTGAAACCCTCGCTTATGGCGATGATGGAACAACAATACTACAATTGGTTGATTCAGAAATATACCACCATTGCCGATGCATACACTGCATGGGAAAATATGACGATGCCAGCAGATAATCCGGCAGGAGGAAGAATGGGACTCTATATTATTTGGGAAGCCACGCAGCCGCAAACCGGAGGGAAGGATAGCCGCCTCACAGACCAGATACAATTTTATACCGAAACACAACGCAATTTCTACCAGGAGATTTACGATCACTATAAAGCACTGGGATGCAAGCAGCTTATCAATTCCAATAACTGGCGAACCGCCAGTCCGACGCGGTTGTTTGATGCCGAACGTGTAACCAATGATGCCTGCGATGTAATCGCCACCAACCGCTATTATGATCCCGGCCATATTGGTGAAAACAGCGGATGGCGCATAGAACCTGGCCATAAGTATATCGGGAACTCAGTCCTCAAATTTCCTGATCAGTTACCGACCAATGTGAAGCAGGTGGTGGGCAAGCCTTTTATCATCTCCGAAAGTGCATGGAATCTTCCTCATAAATACCAGGCCGAAGGGCCGTTTCTTATCGCTTCCTACATGTCGCTCACAGGGTTCGATGGGTATTATTGGTTTTCACCGTCGTCATGGACTTACGATGCGCTGCCCTACTGGGATTTTGCCAATGTAAACGGACAAATGCCAATGTTCCGGTGGACGGTTTCCACCCCTGGACAAATCGGCATGTTCCCGGCAAATGCACTAATGTTCAGGCTGGGAATGATCAGTCAGGGTGAGCCGGTGGTTCATGAAGAGCGGACTCTTCAATCGATCTTTGAACGCGAGATTCCGGTGATCAGCGAAGAAAACAGTTTTGATCCTAACCGCGATGACTACAAACAACAACCCGGCTCGGAGGATACCGAAGTCGCACCGATTGCGCACCTGGCTGGTAGGGTAGAGGTAGTGTATGACGGGGATCCGGCTAAGACAGTGATTGCTCCTGAACTTGAAAATCTCCTGGATTTCACCAACAAAAAAATCACTGCGAATAATGGTGAGCTTGTTTGGGAATATAAAAATGGCCGATGCCTGCTCGATGCCCAGATGGCCAAAGGATTCTGTGGATTCCCAGGAAGTGTCTCGACCTACAATCTCACGGATGTCACCATTAAAACAACCAATGAATATGTTGTGGTAAATGTGGTGGCGATGGATAACAAACCCATCAGTCAATCGGAAAAGATTTTGATCCAGGTTGGCACAGAATACCGCCCGACCAACTGGAGCGAAGTTCCGGAAAAGGTGGATCTCGGGGGAACGCAAGTCGATGGATTTGAGATAAAAAATGTAGGCATCATGCCCTGGCAGGCCAAAAACTCAAAACTGTCGGTTGTGATTAATAATCCCAATATTCAGTCGGCAAGGATTCTCAATATGAATGGTTATGAAGGCAGAGAGATATTGGTGAATATTGATGGAACCAAAAAAGAAATCATGGTGCCGGCCAATGGTATGTACATCATTGCCGATACGCGCCCGGCAAAGGTCTTGGGATTAATGGATGAAATTGACGAAATCTTAATCTATCCAAACCCTTCCGAAGGTAGAATCAATATAACCAGCCATGGTAAGGCTTCATTCAATAGCTATGAAGTTCTTGGAGTAAACGGCAAACTGGTGTATCAATCCAAAATCGGGAATGAGGAAATTGAGCTGAACCTGAAACCAGGCGCTTATGTGGTGAAACTATACAGCGATGGAGATATGGTAAAGGTTGAGAAGGTGATAATGAATTGAATTCCCTCCTCAATTGCATTGAGCGATATTTGAATAGAGGGTCCTATCTTTGCCTGACAAAAGCATGGAGTATGGCTGATTATGAAGCATTCAAGCACAGGGCAGAAGTCAAACGCGATAAGTTCAGGAAGACACTTTCCAGGTTGAAAAAACTCCATGACAACCAGGTTGACAAAATGTTCCATGAGGCCCATGAGCGAGCCTTCGCGCAGATCGATTGCCTCACCTGCGCTTTTTGCTGTCGCCATGTTGGCCCGCGTTTGACTCGCCAGGATATAAAAAGGGCTGCGGGTGAGTTGCGAATGAAGGAAACTGAATTTGAGAATACCTATCTCCGGATCGACGAGGATCAGGATTTTGTTTTTAAATCCATGCCCTGCCCGTTTCTAGGATCAGATAATCATTGTTCCATTTATGAAGATCGCCCCAAGGCCTGTCGTGAATACCCGCATACCGATCGGCGCAAAATGAAGCAGATTTTCAATCTAACACTGACAAACAGTACCTGCTGTCCCGCCGTGGAGAAAATCCTCGACGACCTGGGTTGATTCCGGGTTCCCGGTGATTGTTGCTCGTGGTACTTTGTACTCGAAACTTGCTACTCCCATCATTCCCGTAACAATCCCAGCACCTTCTCATGCACAACCGGATTCGCGGCGATACTTGGATAGTTCGTGTTCAGGATTTTATCGGATGGACTTAGATCAATTTTTTTCCCTTGCATATCAGTCACACGGATGCCGGCTTCTTCCAGGATGATGAGTGGAGCGGCGATGTCCCAGATTTTCATATTCTGATTTACGGCAAGGCCAATTTTCCCTTCGGCCACATAGCAAAAATCCACACAACTGTTGGTGACGCGAAGATTGCGGCAGCTATTCACTAATTTTTTTATGATCTGAACTTCGCTTTCTGTAAAGTTGATATCCGGCGAATAATCGAGCGAGTAGCAGAAGAGCAGATTCCGGAGGTCGGTCTCCGAAGAACATTGTATTTTGACTCCATTTTTGGTAGCGCCTTTACCTTTCTCCGCCAGATACATTTCATTTGTTATAGGCAGGTAGGAACCACCGAGTATGGCCTCGGAGCCATCAATCAGGGCGATGAGAATACCAAACCACGGTATACCCGCAGCAAAGTTGGATGTGCCATCAAGCGGATCGATGATCCATGTGTAGCGGCTGTTTTTGTTTTCGAATCCACGCTCTTCACCAAGCAGGTTGTGCGATGGATATTTATCCGAAATCATTTTTCTGATCGCCGCTTCAGTGCGGAAGTCGTATTCGGTAACGATATTACTGTGGTCTTGCTTCGTGGAGTAGCCTGTGTTTTTCCCAAAGCCTTCGCGGAGAATGTCGCCTGCGGTGAGAAGTGTTGATTTCAAAAATTCCAGTGTCATAGTCGGATCAATTAGATTTAAGCTGTTGCGTTCAGACGAATTTAGGGCAAATAATGATAACGTTTTGAAATAATGAAGAAGCTTTTTCCTTCCTCCTCCGAGTTGCTCAACGGAGGACTCTGATTGGACAAAGCCTGGGGGGAATAGTATGCCTCAGAGTTTCCTGCGGATAACTCTGAGGAGAGGTAAAACAGACCGAGGAGGCCGCATTGGAACCTTCAATAATTCATCCAGATTAAGCTTTCCGTTTCACCCCCCTCACCGGTTGCGCCTTCCATGGGTCATCGGGCCATTCGTGTTTGGGATAGCGGCGCTTCAGTTCTTTACGAACCTCAAAATAGGTATTATCCCAGAAACTGCGGAGGTCAGAAGTGATTTGCACAGGCTTGTATCCGGGAGAGAGCAAATGCATCAAAACCGCTGTTTTTCCATGGTTTATCACTGGGGTTTCAGCCATTCCAAACACTTCCTGTAGCCTCACAGCCAGTACCGGCGGCTCCCCGTTCGGGAAATAACGCAGAGAAATCATAGAACCGGTGGGAACAGCAATTTTCGCCGGAGCCAACCTATCCGATTTTTCACGCAGTTCGTTGGGCAGATAATATTGAAACACGGTTTTAAGGTCGATCTTCTCCAGGTCTTCCACTTTTTTCACATCAGTGAGGTAAGGCGTCAGCCATTCATCAGCCGTCGCGAGCAAGGCCGCAGTGCTGACATCGGGCCAGGTTTCATCCTTATTCCAGATGCGAAGGCTGGAAATGCGGTTTTGCCATAGTTCCAC
>DYQT01000265.1 GCA_020719165.1 Draconibacterium orientale
AAGTGACCGCTTTTATCGGTCCTTCCGGCTGCGGGAAATCTACTTTTTTGCGCACCCTCAATCGCATGAACGATTTAATTCCCAATGTCAGGATCACCGGGGAGGTATTGGTAGATGGGCTCAACATTTACGACAAGCAAATTGATGTGGTAAATCTGCGGAAAAAAGTGGGCATGGTTTTTCAAAAATCAAACCCCTTTGCCAAGTCGATTTTTGAGAATGTGGCGTATGGCCCCAAAATCAATGGGATCAATCAAAAATCAAGACTGGAGGAGATTGTTGAAACTTCACTGAAAAAGGCATTTATATGGGAGGAGGTGAAAGACCGGTTAAATGATTCGGCCATGGCATTGTCGGGTGGCCAGCAGCAGCGGATGTGCATTGCGCGTACGCTGGCAGTTGAACCGGAGATCATTTTAATGGATGAGCCAGCCAGCGCTTTGGACCCGATTTCGACGGCAAAGATTGAAGAATTGATTTTTGAATTGAAAAAGAATTATACCATTGTGATTGTTACGCATAACATGCAGCAGGCAGCCCGTGTGAGCGACCTCACTGCTTTTTTCTACCTTGGAGAGCTGATTGAATTTGGGAAAACGAAGAAAATATTCACCACGCCGGATAAGAAACATACAGAGGAGTATATAACAGGGAGGTTCGGTTGATGCAGAAATTCAAAGGCAATGATTTATTGAATTGCCCCGGACTTTAGTCCGGGGTTTATGAAGCGAAATGAATCAAGGGCTTTAGCCCAACACTATAAATATAACAATTCAAATTGAAGCTATTTTTTGGGCTAAAGCCCGGTTACTGAATGCAATCACAAACCACTGGCTGAAGCCGGTGGCAATTCATAAAAGCAATTCGTCCAATCGTAAATTGAAAACATGGAACGTCATTTTGAACTGGAGTTGGAAAAACTGAACAAGCGGATCCTCAAGATGGGGACCCTCGTATATGAACAGGTACACAATTCGCTTGAAGCTTTGCTGACGGGCAACCTTGAACAGGCTCAACAGGTGGTTGGTTTAGACAATAAAGTAGACAAGCTGGATGTGAAGATCGACAAACTTTGCCAGCGTATTTTTGCGCTCACCCAGCCGGTTGCCACCGATTTGAGGCTGATCATGTCGGCGCTGAAGATGAACAACGACCTGGAACGGCTGGGCGACCTGGCGGTGAACATTTCCACGAAAATTGAAGGTGTAAGTGAATACAGGGAAATACTGACGGACCTTCATGTGGATGAACTGGCCAACATGGCAGATTTAATTGTAAAAGATGTGGTGAATATCCTGCATACCCGAAACACCGCCTTTGTGAAGGATATTTTTACTTCGGCCAATGCCATTGAAGCGAAAGTTCAGGCCATTTCAAGCCGGATACTGGAAGAGATGATGCACAAAACCGAGGTAATCGTAGTGGCCACCAACCTGATGATCATCCTTACGCAGATCGACCGTATCGCCGGTTATTCGACCAACATTGCCGAATCGATCGTGTTCATTGTCGATGGAAAGATGATCAAGCATAAGAATCCGTTTAAGGAGAGCAGGGAGGTTTTACCGGATTCGCTTGAGGAAGCGTAACGGCATTATACTAAATTTGTTCATCCCATATCCGCGATGAATGATCTCCAAAGAAACTGCTTACCAGCAAATCCATTGGTGAAGTACGATGTACGAATGACGAAGTACAATGTTTGGGATTAGCCGGACGTTGTGCGTCCCTCGAACTTTGTACTTCTTACTTTCGTTTGTCCTTCGTTCTTTGTATTTCGTACTTTTTCTCAGAACGCCTCTATGTATGTTGACCCCTGTTTCAACTTGATCAGATTGAGTTTGAAAATTGGATATCACAAATTGTGACATCCAAAAAGGCTGCAATGGGATATAGAACCAGACCATTTGTTGATAACTTTCGCTGAAAATCGTATTACCTTTTGGGTGGAAAGCCGATTAAGCAGGAAAAGTGATGGAAACAATTAGCATTGATACTATTCCTGATGAGACGATCATCCATAAAATTTTTGTTATTCGTGGGTTAAAAGTAATGCTTGACAAAGATTTAGCTGAACTTTACAGGGTTGGAACACGGGACTTGAACAAGGCAGTGAAGAGAAATCCTAAGCGCTTCCCGGAGGATTTTATGTTTCAACTAACACCGGCGGAAACCGGTAACTTGATGTTCCAATCTGGAACATCAAGTTGGGGAGGCCGAAGAAAATCACCCTTTGCGTTTACGGAGCAAGGCATTGCCATGCTGTCAAGTGTTTTGCACAGTGATCTTGCTATTGAGATGAATATCAGGATCATCCGGGTTTTCAGCAAAATGAGAAAATTGCTTGAAACGCATCAGGAGATTTTGCAGCGACTCATGATTCTGGAAAAGAATGACGAGGATCAGGAGAAAAGAATCATGCTGATTCTGGACTATCTGAAATCGCTGGAGCAACAGGAGCAGCAAGAACAAACGATCAAAAACAGAAAAAGGATCGGATTTGAAATCGGGGGAAATTCAGGATAACTCAAGCCTTCCCGGTTTTCAAAACCAGGAAGGTTTTTAATTCCCTTTTATTAACTATTTTTGCGGGGCACAATTATACAGAACTCCTCACCAACCTCATCTCCATGGCACAGCATCCAGGATTACCGCTCGCCGGAAAACCGAAGGAAAATTACATTCTTTCGATCACGATCATTGGTATTTTTTTCTTTATCTTCGGGTTTGTCACATGGCTTAATTCTGTGTTGATCCCATTTCTTAAAATTACCTGTGAAAAAAATAATTTTGAATCCTATTTTGTTGCCTTTGCCTTTTACATCTCCTATTTCGTGATGGCAATCCCCTCTTCCATGGTATTGCATAAAACAGGGTTTAAAAACGGGATGTCGCTGGGTTTGGTTTTGATGGCCATCGGGGCGCTGATATTTATTCCGGCTGCCTATTCACGGATGTACGGGCTTTTTTTGGCCGGCCTTTTTGTGCAGGGAACAGGGCTGGCTGTGCTGCAAACTGCTTCAAATCCGTATGTCACCATTCTCGGACCGCTCGAAAGCGCTGCAAAGCGCATCAGCATCATGGGCATTTGCAATAAAATCGCCGGGGTTATCAGCCCGCTCATCCTGGGCGCCATCGTGTTAAATGGGATGGACCGCTATGATAAAACCCTACTTGATGCGATGGATGAATTGCAGAAAGTTACCGTGCTCAACGAACTTGCCGGCAGAATTATCCTTCCCTATATCATCATGGCCGTGGTGCTGGTGATTCTGGCAGTGCTGCTGCGGTTTTCGGCGCTGCCCGACATTGACACCGACACGGAAGACGAAAAAACATCTATGGATAACCTGGGAAAAACAAGCATTTTTCAATTTCCGCAGCTTGTACTGGGCGTTATTGCAATTTTTGTTTACGTGGGCGTGGAGGTGGTTGCAGTAGATACGATTATCAGCTACGGCAAGGCGCAGGGGTTTTCTTTCGAACTTGCCAAATATTTTGCCTCTTACACCCTTACCGCAATGGTGCTGGGTTATGTAATCGGTATCGCTACCATCCCCAAATACCTGAAACAGGAGAAAGCATTGATGTATTCAGCGCTACTGGGCATCGTTTTTGGCGTGCTGGCGATCCTCTCCGCCGGAATTCATTACCAGACTATTTTTTCAATCTCCCTGGCAGGATATACCCTTGCTTTGCCCTTTGATTTGTCGGTATTCTTTATTGCCATGCTCGGACTGGCCAATGCCATCATGTGGCCGGCGATATGGCCACTTGCCATTGACGGGCTTGGGAGGTTTACCAAAATCGGATCGGCGCTGTTGATCATGGGAATCGCCGGGGGTGCATTGTTACCCTTACTTTATGGCAGGATGGTCGATCTTTTCAGTCCGCAGCAGGCCTACTGGATTCTGATTCCGTGCTACGTTTTTATTTTATATTACGCGTTTTCGGGGCATAGATTACGGTCGTGGAAGTAGCATGGTTTTAAACCACAATAGGCACAATAGGCACAATAGACACAATAGGCACATTAAAAATAACTGCTTATCCCTTTCGGTCAAGTGATTTTTTAGTACATTTGGATA
>DYQT01000266.1 GCA_020719165.1 Draconibacterium orientale
ATTATAAATCAATTTAACTCAAACAGGCCCTCCGACTTTTCGGAGTGGACTCAATCTTCGTTTACTGAAATGTAATTTTGAACCGATCTAAATTAAGCCGCGAAGAATGGTCTGCTAATTACCCATAACACCTGTCCCCTGTCTCGCGTCCCGTGTCCCGCGTCCCGTGTCCCCTGTCCCGCGTTCCGTGTCCCGCGTCCCAACTAAAAAGGAAATATCATCGAAATCTTTGCAGCAACATTTTCCCATGAATTGTCAAGAGAGTAAGGGCCCCAACGGTAAAACGCGCCAAGTCCAATGGTATAAACCCTGAGGTTGATGAGATTGTTGATAAGCAACCCTGATTCGTAATAACCCAGGTTCATTACTTTGGGATTGATGGTGTTGTAGTCATATTTTTCGGGGTGGTCAAGCCATCCGAAGCCAATATTCTGTGAGAGCGCAAATTCGGGATGAAACCACTTTTTCCCTTTGAAAAGAAGATACCCAAAGTCATGATATAAATATATGGAGGCATATTTATTCGAGAGAAATTCATTGCTTCGCATGGTAGCGAAACTATTGGGAGCAAAAAGGGTAATTGGCCGGTAACTCGCAGGGGCATAATAGAGGTTGCATGCCGGTATCGGCTGGTCAACATAGCCTCCATTAAGCTGGAGCGTTAGTTTTCCGAGATATTTGATATTGAATGTCTTGCGAATCTTGAGGTCGAAACGGTCATAATCATATTCTCCTCCCAGGAAGTTCTTAATGCCGCGGGTGTATTCGAACCAAACAACCGGAAATTTTGTGCCAAGCGAAATTTTATTGTTGATGGTCTGAATAAATTTTTCGCCATATGCCCATTTGAAACCGGCAGTGATGGTGGTGAATCTGAATTGGTTATAGAGCAGTGTTGCATTGCCCTCCGCTATGGCAAGGTCGTAGGTGGTTGATGTTTTTAAATTGCTGGAGATACCGGCATTAAAGAGCACATATTTTAATGCCCGGAACCCGATTGAAAAGTTGAAACTCTGGGTGCGATCGAGTTTCTTTATCATCAGCTGCCTGAAATTTCCCGAAAGAATTGATTCATAATCAGCCGGATAACTAAGTCCGCCGGATTCAACCAGGTCGTAAAAACCGGAGGCTGCCAGGGTGAGATCGTGTCGTCGGTTTACCCGGAAGCTCACATCCCCGCCATATTTTGAGGTGGAGATGCCAAAGGCATACTGATAAAATCCGCCTATTTTAAACCACTCCGACAACCGGTCGTTTGTGTGGATGCCGGCCCCTAAAACCAATCCTTCGTAAGTATTGTAATTGAGAAACCGGTTGATGTCAATATCGATCGGGCCCCATGGAATCCGTCCGGTAAGCAATGTTTGCAATGTTTTGGCCATTTTGTCAAAGTTGTTGGCCGCGCCAACACTGTCAAGTACCTTGTATGTTTGACGGTCTTTTCGGCTCAGACTGTCAACCCGATATTGGTTCCAGAAAGGTTCATTGCGGGTTGTTGCATCCTTATCCACCTCAACATCAAGGTGGTTAAATTCGCGCCGTACCAATTCCGGATTTAGTATGATATCGCGGATATAACTACGTCCGCTGCCAACAGCCTTGTATTTGCCGATACGCATGTTGTTGAAAGCCACATCAGTGTTGAGTTGCACAGGAAACCACTGAACTCCGTCTATCAGCTCGTACAACTGATGGATCCTGATCATGATTCCTCCTGTATTCGGGAATGGTTCAGCCGTTACATTCTGTATCGCCCAGTTGTGGGAGTTGATGGACACGACTCCCTTCATGCCATCGAAATTGGTTCCTTTCATCGGCCTGAACGACACAATATAAACGGTATCGCGGCCCATATAGGTGGTGTCTTCAATTTTAAAGAAATACTTGCTGAAACTACCGCTGCCAATCGGATTTATGTAATCCTTCATCATGATGGAGATGAATGGCTTGTAAAACGAAAATGACTGAATTTGTGTGGCAAGAAAAACCAGAATGGGGTCTTTAAAACCCGACATTTTGGTGGCAATCACTTTGTTGTAGTTTTTGTCGGGGGCCATGAATTTGCGTTTGGTCACATTTTCCATCAGGAATAGATACTGATTGCTGATCAGTTTTTCTATCAAACGGGTGGCTGAATCCTTCATGGCCGAGTCCATTTTTACCGAGTCGGGATTCATGGTAAATTCAACGCCCATTCCGCCCATGCCCTGCATCATCGAAGTGTCAACGAGCGCAGCAAAATCCCCTTTCAGGGTGGTGTCATTGTCGGCGGTAAATACAGTTTTATCATAAGCTGTGTAAGAAAAAGTGGCGACTTTTTCCGGGTCGTTGATGTTGCGGTTTTCGATGGCATTGCGGATGATCCGGTGAGCCGGATTGATCCCCGGAAGAATTTCAACCTCCTGAAGATCGATCTCTTTCTGCGTCATGAGGATGATGAGTCCCTTGGTTTGGGTTACCGGATTTATCGTGAGTGGCTCATATCCGACATAACTCAGCCTGATGGTTTTCACCGGCTGGTCCGACCGCAGGTTGAACTTCCCGTCGATATCGGTGGTACCTCCCTTGCTGTTGCTGTTGTTGATAACAATGTTGACGAAGGCAAGTGATTCCCTTGTTTTTGAATCAATTACCCTGCCGGTTACAAAAAATGGCTGCTGAGAAAAACAATTTGCAGAAAATGCCAGGAAAACAAATATGATCGAAAAAAAACGGTTGTGCATAGCGCAGGATTTTTTTCAAAGGTAAGGATTATAAATATTCGTAACTTTCCAAAAAATTGTCTGTTCGCATGATGTTATTCTCCTGCCACCTTCCCGAAATAGGGAAGGGGAGGCCTTCCCGCCTTTTTTTTTTGGAGGAGTTGATGGTGGGGTAAAATCAAGCGGAGGGATGGAAAGATGATTACTAAATTGTAAAAGGATATAACCCTAATCAACTATGGCAGAAGTGAAAAAAGAGACAACCTTCCCTTTGATCGCCAAAACAATTTCAGGCCTTGAAGAGATACTTGCACACGAATTAAATACCCTTGGAGCCAGCGACGTGATGAAACTCAACCGTGCGGTTTCGTTCACTGGCGACATGGAGAAGTTATACAAGATCAATTATGCCTGTCGTACGGCTCTGAGAATTCTCAAACCACTTTTTCATTTCGAAATCCTTGAGCAAAAGGATTTATATGAAAAAATATACGATTTCCCCTGGGAAAATTACCTCGATTCAGAGCGCTCGCTTGCCATAGATGCAGTGATTTCATACACGGTTTTCACAAATTCGCAATTTGTTGCACAGCGTTCGAAAGATGCTATCGTTGACAGGCTCCGGGATAAATCAGGGAAAAGGCCTTCCGTGGATCTGGAGAATCCCGACCTCAAAATAAATGTGCATCTGTTCAAGGACTCGTGCACCGTGGCGCTCGATTCGTCGGGACAATCACTGCACCGGCGCGGGTACCGCAAAAGTACCGGCCCGGCGCCCATCAATGAAGTTTTGGCCGCCGGATTGGTGAAACTATCGGAATGGGATACCACAACTCCTTTGTTCGATCCGATGTGCGGGGCAGGAACCATTCTGATTGAGGCTGCCATGCTGGCTAAAAATATTCCCGCCGGTTACTTCCGTGAACAATGGGGGTTTATGAGATGGAACGATTTCGATGCATCTTTATGGGAGAAGGTTAAATCTGATTACAATGAAGGGATATCTGTAACTCCATTAAAGATGCATGGGGCCGACCGGTCGGACCGTGCCATTGATTCGGCCCGTGAAAATCTTAAGTTTACCAATCTTTACGAGGATATTACCCTGGATGTTCAAACCTTTGAAGATTCTGCACCGCCGTTTGAAAAAGGGTTTATAATTTCAAACCCCCCTTACGATGAGCGTTTGAAAATTGAAGATTCGCTGGTGTTTTATAAAATGATCGGCGACACGCTGAAGCGAAAGTATGCAGGCTATACTGCCTGGCTGATCTCCTCCGACCTTGAATCGATCAAGTTTATCGGGTTACGACCCTCCCGCAGGAT
>DYQT01000267.1 GCA_020719165.1 Draconibacterium orientale
GCCGATGTGCTCGATAAAAACGCGATGCAGGGCGCTGGTCTCGGGCTATCGATTTCGAAAGCCTATGTGGAAATGCTGGGCGGACAAATCCGCGTGGAAAGTGTGGAGGATGCCGGTTCAGTGTTTTATTTTACCCTACCATTCAATGGCATGGAACCTCAGAAAGAAAACGCCCACGATTCAGGGTTGAAAAAAGCACCCACGATTATGCCGGAAACTGGATAATTCGGACGAAGCTGACCCCCTAAATCGGTCCTCAAATATTAACTTTTCTTGCATGTGTTTTGAGTGTAAAATCTGACAATACGGCAGATGTTGACCCCCTTAATACCTTGTGTGAGAGTCATTTTTTCGGAGCATACTGACCCCCATTTAGTGTGATTTGGCGCGTCGATTTCGGAGCAATCTGACCCCTTTAATGGTGAAATCGTATCATTATTTCGGAGCATACTGACCCCTCTGCTTTTAATTTGGCTTCATTATTTCGGAGCATGCTGACCCCTTTAGTGATGAAATCGTATCATTATTTCGGAGCATACTGACCCCTCTGTTTTTAATCCGGCTTCATTATTTCGGAGCAAGCTGACCCCTTTGATGGTGAGTTCGCATCATTATTTCGGAGCAAGCTGACCCCCATTGTGTGTTTTGGATGTTGCCTTGAGTTTCTTGAGCAGAAGCTAATGATAAAACCAGCCAGGGTTCTGGATCAGAAAGAGTGAATCGAAAATGGGCTATGAATGGTTTAAGCCATAAATCATTAAACAAAGAACGTTATGGCTGGAAAAACTAAATCTATGAGTCAGATCAAACAATTAATCCTGATGCATCAGGCCGGCGAAGGGATCAAGAACATCGCCCGAACACTTGGGATGAGCAAGAATACAGTGAAATCCTATTTGTTGAAATTTTCGATGCTAAGCGAACCGTCCAAGGAGTTGCTGAAACTGGACGATCAGGTTCTTCAAGGGCGGTTTCATGTAGGAAATCCTGCTTATTGCGACCACAGGCAAAAGGTACTGGAGGGCAAATTAGCCCATCTGAGCCACGAACTTACCCGCAAAGGAGTTACCCTCCGTCTACTGTGGGAAGAATACCGTAGCGAATACCCCGACGGTTATGGTTATACCCAGTTTTGTTACCACCTTGGGCAATACCAGAAGCAAAAGAACCCTTCAGCCGTTTTGAATCATCGACCGGGAGAGAAGCTTTTTGTTGATTTTGCCGGTAAAACGCACCACTATACCAATCCAACGACGGGCAAGCCTGTGGAATGCCAGGTATTTGTAGCTACAATGCCTTATTCCGATTATGGATTCTGTTTGTTGGTGCCCAGTCAGAAAATCGCTGATTTTCTGTATGCTTTGGAGGAATGTTTCTTGTTTTTGGGCGGTGTACCAACGATATTGGTTACCGACAACCTCAAATCAGCCATCATCAAATCCGACCGCTATGAGCCAGAAGCTAACCAAAATCTGCAGGACTTTGCCAATCATTATGGCACGATAATAAGTCCTACCCGGGTGCGCAAACCTAAAGACAAGGCCTTGGTAGAGAATCATGTAAAGATTTTTTACACCCAGGTTTTTGCCCGTTTACGCAACAGACACCACACCAGCATTGAGGAGCTAAACAAGGATGCACGCCAGCTGTTTACCGCCCATAACCAGACCCGGATGCAACAGCGGCCCTATAGCAGGCAGGAATGCTTTCTGTCAGAAGAAAAGCCACTATTACTCCCGTTACCGGTTGAAAAGTTCGAGTTGAAGTATTACAAACGGTTGACATTGGCCAAAAACAACTTTGTTTTTCTGACACAGGATAAGCACTATTACAGTGCCCCATATCAATACATTGGCAAAGTGGTCGATGTAATATCAACCCGCACCCAGATAAAGATTTATAGCGACGGGCAATGTATCGCAATCCACATGCGGGCCACCGAAGACCAACCTCGGTATATTCTTCAGCGGGAGCACCTGTGCTCGGCACACCAACATTACTTTGACCGAAGCCCCGACTACTACATCAAACGAGCCCAATCGTTATCGGCAGTATTAGGCACGTTGATTGAAAAAAAGTTCTCTACACCCCAACCCCCCGAGACGTTATACCGGAGCTGTGATGGGATCCTGCGACTGTTGCGGTCGCTGGATCGAAAAACAGTGGATGCGGTTTGCCAGAAGGCTCTGAATGACGAGAAATTAAGCATGAAACATCTTGAATTGATAATCAATAATAAAACATGGTTACTATCGGATGATCAACCGACCACTCCTCTGCCCGTTCATGAGAACATCCGGGGAAAGGACTACTTTCAGTCGCAACTCCCCTTGCACTGATCCAAAGGATCGGTGCAAGGGTGGAGCCATGCTGGCTCCACCATCGCAATCACTATATACCCATCATTACCCATTAATTAACTCATTAAATCTCAAACATTAAACGTTATGTTATCAGAAATTGAAACAACCCTCAACCAATTGCGGCTGCACGGGATGCAGCACAGTTGGCAGTCGCTTGTAGAGACCCGTCGTCACTTCGACCTGACTCTTACTGAAGGAATAGAGCTGCTGCTACAGGCCGAGCGGGATTATCGCGGTAATCGTCGTACGGACCGCTATCGCAAAAATGCCCGTTTTCGATATCAGGCCTCGCTCAGCGAAATCACCACCGATGCCGCCCGGGGTTTGGATCGGCAAGTGTTGGCTCAGTTGGCCACTGGCGATTATATCGTCAAGGGAGAATCGGTACTAATCACGGGAGCCACCGGAAGTGGTAAGAGCTATCTTGCCAGTGCATTAGGGAATCAGGCTTGTAGTCAAGGCTATAAAGTAGCCTACTACAATCTGCAAAAACTGTTGTTGCGAAACAAAATGTCTCGGGCCGATGGCTCAATCGGAAAGTTCTTTGATAAAACTGCCAAAACCAATTTGCTCATTTTGGATGATTTTGGATTAACCCGTCTGGAACAACAGCACAGCCTCGATTTGATGGAAATGATCGAAGACCGGCATGGAAAACATGCAACCATCATTGCCAGTCAAATCCCGGTAGCATCTTGGTACGATCTGTTTGCAGAAGAGACACTTGCCGACGCCATACTCGACCGATTGGTACACTCTTCCTATCGAATAGAATTAAAAGGCGAAAGTTTGCGAAAAAAACGGTAATTTTGTCAGGTCGTTAGTTCTTTGTTTATTAGCCCAACAGAGGGGTCAATATGACCGAAACGGGGGGTCAATATGACTGAAATATCCATGGCATACTTTCGTTCGGAATCAGTGGCATCGTTTCATCGGAATACTTAGTTTGATTATCCCCTGTCATTTAATTCTTACTGTTTTATTAAGCAAGGGGCGTAGCCCTGATATCTTCGTAGAAAAAGATTACGAAGAAGTATACATAAGGGGCGTTAGCCCTGATATCTATGCTAATCATAGTATTCAAACAAATATCTTTCATCGAATTCAATTTCAAATTTTTTCAACAGTAACAAGTATTCCCCTTTGAATGACTGTTTTTTGTGATGTTCCGGCTGATTTAAAATATATTTTACAACAGCATCAATATGCGATTTGGAATAAGTAAAAGCCCCATAACCATCTTGCCATGCAAATTTCCCGGGAAGGTATTTTTTTGCATTGAGCCATTTAGATGATCCTGATTTTACTTGCTCCATTGGTTTTGCGGGGGCTATTGTGGGATTCATGCCAACAAATATGTGTGTATGGTCGGGATTGCAATAGATGGCATAGGTTTTACAATGATGGCTGCTTACAATGCCGCACATTACTTTTTCTAATTCATCCCGGAATGATTCCTTGATTAGATTTGCTTTGCCTTTCACTGAAAAGACGAATTGAGTATATAACTGTGTATATGTGTTTGCCATTTTATACCGAATGAACTTGAGTTTATGCACAAGTCATTTATTTTTTGCGTGCATGAGATCGCTGCGCTAGTTGCGAAAAAACTTTCACCCGGTGACTCGGT
>DYQT01000268.1 GCA_020719165.1 Draconibacterium orientale
TTGAAACCTGGTTGATGTCCCGGTTTGAACTTTAACCAGGTAGATTCCTTTAACCAGCGAACGCGCATCCATCATCATCTCCATCCGGGGTGAATTGACAAAATGTTTAAGTTTAAGTGATTCTCCTATTGGAACTGGTAAAGAAAACTGTGTACAACATGCTATTTGTAATGCTTGTTAGTGATCCCCATTCCGCGCCACCATTGACCGTTTTAATGATGGTCCCTGTTTCTCCTACTGCATAACCGGTTGCGCCATCAGTGAAGTAAGTGTACCCTCCATTCACAGTTTTCAACATGGTTCCCCATGACCCCACAGCATACCCTGTATTGGCATCGGTGAAATAAACTGCATATAAATTCTCTGTGGTTCCACTTGTTAAAGTAGTCCAGGTTGTACCGCCATCCGTGGTTTTAAGAATGGTTCCCTCGTTGGCAAAATACCCCCCTACGGCATATCCGGTATTGGCATCGGTGAAATAAACTGAATACAACCAATCATCGGTACCGATCGGACAGGCTGACCATGTGAGGCCTCCATTGATGGTCTTTAAAAGTGTTCCGTTCCATCCTGCAGCAAAACCTGCATTGACATCAGTAAAGAAAACCGAATACAACCGGTTTGATGTCCCGCTCGATAACTCAGTCCATGTAACTCCTACATCCATCGTTTTTGCCATGGTTCCGTTGTAACCCACCGCATATCCCGTTTGGGAATCAGGAAAGTGAACCGAATAAAAATTATTGGTTGTGCCATTCAAACAGGTAGTCCAGTTTGAGCCTCCGTTGGTCGTTTTCAAAAGAGTTTGACCAACAATATATGCCGTATTTGGATCAATCAGCCACACAGAACTTACACTATTTGTTGTCACCCCGGTCAATGCAGTCCAGACCGCGCCGCCATTCGTGGTTTTTAAAACATACTCTCCACCAATCGCATAGCCATTGTTGACATCCGAAAAGGCTACGGAGTTTAACAAAAACGAGAATGGAATGCCACTCGGCATAGCTGTCCACGTAGCACCTGCGTTTGTGGTTTTTAACATGACCAGGTATCCCACGGCGTATCCGGTGTTGGCATCAGCAAAGCAAACCGAATGCAAGTTATTTGTTGTTCCACTAACCAAAACAGACCAATTCAGGCCGGCATCGATGGTTTTCATGATAATACCGTCAATGCCCACTGCATATCCCGTGTCAGGATCGGTAAAGTAAATTGATTCCAGCGGATGGGTTGTACCACTGGACATTGCAGTCCAGGTCGTGCCGGCATTGATGGCTTTCAGGATAATTCCATTTGAAGATGAAGTTCCAGCTTCGGTTGCGATATAACCTGTTAAGGCATCCGTAAAGAAAATGGACGTTAAACATTCATTTGTTCCAATGGTTAAGGGAACCCATGATATCCCTGCATCTGTGGTTTTCAGGATCGTCCCATTGTATCCTGCAACATAGCCGGTACTGACATCGGTAAAATAAACAGAATTTAATGTATTCGTCACTCCGCTTGGTAGAATAGCCCAGGTTGACCCACCGTCAGAGGTTTTTAGAATGGTACCGAAGTCCCCGGCTGCATAACCGATATTGGCATCAGGGAAGCATGCAGACATCAGATAATTCCCTTGAGGCAAGGGGTTTTGCCAGCTCCATTGAGAAAAAACAACAGATGATATCAGCCAAAAAGCGATTATCAGTGCCAATATCTTCATGGCTTAAAGATTTTCATTTGACCGGAAAAGCAATATGTGTTTCCCATTTGGCTGTATCTTTCTCCATCATCGGATCTGTAATATATATTTCGGACGGCCCTCCGGCTTCAACCAAACCCGATTCTTTGATGTATTGAGCCACAGCACGGTATGCCGGTTCCATTTTGCTGTAGGGCCCAAAATAGATGGCTTTTACAGCCTTGTGTTCCGGGAATGAACTGATCAGGATACGTCCTTTTCCCTTATCTGCTTTTTCGACCGGCAAACAGATATTCATCACGGAAAACATGGTTACAGAATCCCATCTCACATAGGTTGCAAACGGGGCCCCTGCCTGAGTGAGTTTGCCGGTTCTAAGGAAACCATACAGATCACCATAAGCCTTACCCATCACTGTTGCATATTCAGAAGGTCCTGCCGAATCAAGAACCATTATCACAGTCTGAGCCGGTATCACAACTTCCTCTATCTTTGGCCAACTATTGCGCTCTTCCGCAATTTTTTTCAGTTTGGCAAGCCCCTTTTCAAAATCGGGTCCCATCATGCGATCCATGAATAGCCCCATGTAGCGGTTCATGGGATTGTACCCAAGGTCTCCTTCGTCAAGCCAAACAATTTTTGCAGAATCGCCCATGTTCTCCAGCATTATTTTTCCCTTTGAACGATACTTTCCCTGGTTAAAGGCTAAATCATAGCCAATTAGTTGATCAGGAATCAGTTCTGTAAGAACCATCTCTCCGTTTCCAAGAATTTTTCCATTCCATTTCCAGGATGTTCCCAACTGGGCAGCTGGTCCGGTCATCTCAAACACAGCGCTTGAATCAACCTCTTTTGTCCATGGTACCCAGAGATTCCATTGTTGGAAATCGCTTGTTAAATTATAAATCAGATCTGGATTTGATTTTATAAATGTTATCCTTTCAACCTTATAGGTTTTAGGTAAGAGGAATGCTACAACCACCAATAAAGCGATGATTCCCAGTAACCAGTAAAAGATTTTAACAATTGTTTTCATATGTTTCGTGCGTTTGGGGTGATTAAAACTAAGATAACTTTCAGATTTGCTTTTTAATAAGTGGGTTTAAAGTTAACCTATATCGAAATAATACACAAATCTTCCGAAGAAATATTCCTATTTTTGCCATTTAACCTAAATTGCCCTAATGAAAATTGCAGTAACTGGCGCCAACGGCCATGTTGGAGTCAATCTTTGTAAAGCTCTTCTTGAACAAGGACATCAGGTAAAAGCACTCATACATAATAACAATCAGGGACTTAAATTCATCCCGGTAACAATTATCAAGGGTGACCTTCTTGATAAATCATCTTTGATCCCCTTGTTAAAAGATGCAGATGTAGTCTTTCATTTGGCAGCTAAAATATCCATCAACGGCGACCCGGATGGCATTGTTGCCCGGACTAATTTCGATGGTACGAAAAACATGCTTTCAGCTGCAATGGAATGTAAAGTGAAGCGGTTCATTCATTTTAGTTCAATCCATGCATTTCAGCAACAACCTCAGCATGAAGTTTTAGATGAAACCAGGCCAATTGTTGTTGATGAAGGATTTGCTTATGACCGGTCGAAGGCTGCCGGGGAACGTGCAGTAATGGAGGCTGTTAGAAATGGGCTGGATGCCTTGGTGCTGAGTCCTACGGCCATCATTGGTCCTGCCGACCCAGAACCCTCACTCACCGGGAATGCCATAATTGATATTTATAACCAAAAAATTCCATCACTGGTGCCTGGGGGATATGACTGGGTGGATGTAAGAGACGTTGTTTCTGCAGCTATTGCTGCCATCGACAAAGGCAGAACCGGTGAGAAGTATTTACTTTCAGGTCATTGGCACAGCTTGCTGGATTTTTCGGGATTGATACAACTGCATACCGGTCGGAAAACAGTAAATACGGTGCTGCCAATGTGGATTGCCCGAATCGGATTGCCATTTATTACTCTTTACAGCAAAATATCAGGGGTTAAGCCGCTTTATACCAGCGAATCACTGACCATTATTAGTGAAGGCAACCGTTTTATCAACAACGACAAGGCAAGGCGCGAACTGAATCATCATCCCCGCCCACTTACAGATACTCTCAAAGACATGTTAACCTGGCTGAAAGACAATGGCCACATACGTTAATTGCTGAATAGATGAAAGAAGCTACATTTTACCTGATTGTTTATGCCTGGATCGCCATTGCAATCTTTATTTTTCCGGTTGTAATCAGGATTGTTGCCCCGTATGGTCGCCATACCACAAAAAAATGGGGTACCCTG
>DYQT01000003.1 GCA_020719165.1 Draconibacterium orientale
GAATTTCTGCATTCCTATTTGCCGAAATCTCGCATTGTTATTTGCCGTTTACAATCTTTTTTACTCAATCTTTTTATCATGATCAGCTCATACACGGCATACATATAATGAGCCCATACACCGGCCAACATAACAAGCAGGGTTATAATCATCCACATCGGGGCGATCGGTGTCCATAGCTCACGGGAGGGGATTTCTGCCTGGTAATACTGTTTAGGGACTCCCCAGTTAATTGTGTTTTGACCCTGAAGAAATCCGAATTTATCGTGTTCTTCGATTTTCGCGATCACCACAAGGTTGCCCAATGAATCGCCGACAATTTCCTTTGGAAACTCCAAGGTTCCGACACCAGTTTCATCGAGGGCAATTTCACCGATTTTCAACAGACTGAAAAGCCTTGGGATATAGATGATCACTGTTTCATTCGGGATGGCAACTGCTTCACCTTTTTCATTTTCCTGAGTGGCCGTTACTTTTAAAATTCTAAGGGAGTCTTCAACATTGAACAAAAGTTTGATTTTTGCCGGTTTAGCCACCACAGAGGCTTCTGCCCAGGGATATTTATCAGTGCCAATGAAAGTTGCAGAATAGGAAACCAACCCCTCTTTATCAGCCGGAAAGTTTGAAATTGCGACTCTGCATGTGGCGATCCCTTCCTGGGTGGTAGAGAATTTTCCTAAACTCAGGTTTGTCTCCCCGTTAGAGGCAGAAAAGGCTATTTGTGCGTTTTCAAGGGCCAGGGTAAAATCACCTTTTTTTATGGAAAGGACTGCACTTAGAATGACCGAATCGGAGTTACACAAATAATTCAGCGCCAATCGGGATTCAACCGGTAGTGCGAGAGAGTCTGTTTTTTCAGCGGCAAAAGAGTTCAATGGCAGCATGGCCATGGAAATCAACGTGACAAGAAAAACCGATATTACGATAACTCTTTTCATAGGTGATAATGAGTAATTCCGGTGAATGATTAAACTAAAACATCTTCTTTTTTATTTTCTCCCTGAGTTCCGACAAGCGGAACGATGGTAATAAACTTGGAGGCCAGGGTGAAAAGGAGACAAAAGATGGCAACACCAGCCGCGGTGAGACTCCATTCGACCCAGGTTGCCGAATAATTCAGCCATTCGGGTCGCGAATCCTGAATGGGCAGATAAGGAGATTCAAGTGTTGGAACGACAATGATATACCGGTTGAGCCACAAAGCAATGATGACAACCACGGCAGTAAGTGTGATGTTGGTTATGGTACGGAATTTGGCAATACCGATAACAATCAAGGGTAAAAGAACCCCCACATAATTTGAAAAGATAAATGGCCAGTAGAATTCTTTAAAGAGCAGTTGGATGAGTAATTCATCATTTTTTTCAGAGCCGTACCACTTCGTGAGATAATCGCTGAAGGTAAAATAGCCAAAAAAAGCAGCGAGTACCAGCATGATCACGCCTACCGACACGAAATGCTTTTTCGTTATGTATTCTTCAAGGTGGTAAACCTTTCTGAAAACCCACATGCAAACGATTAATACTGCACTCCCGGAATACACTGCGGCTATTACGAAGTAGGGCCCGAAGATGGTGCTGTGCCAGCCAGGTTGCAGGGTAACGCTGAAAATCCATGCCAATACCGAATAAACGATGATGGCAATTGCGATAACCATTGCTGCCATGATGTCGGTAGCCCTGTTTAATCGCTTTTGCTGTTCGGGCGAGCCATTGTATCCAAGTGCCAGAACTTTATACAATTTTTTTCGCCAATTGGGAAGCCGTAGCAGTTCATAATCCCTGAGGGTTGCCAGATCGCGCAATAAAGAGAGATAGAGGAAGATAAAACACCCAAAAATGTCTGTTGTGATCGCAATAACGTCCCAGGTAATTGGAGACTGAATTCTGCCAAATATAACCAGGTAATGCAATTTATCGAGCCTTCCGATACAGAGCAGGATAAAGCACGGGCCAATCAGCAATGCGATGATGGTAATAAATTCGGCCATACGAATGATTGGTTTCCGCCATGCCGTTTTAAACAGATGGAGTGTTCCGGAGATGAGGGCGCCGGCATAACTAATTCCCATGAAGAAGATGAAGTTCACAATATAAACCCCCCATACCACATTATCGCGCATGCCTGTAACTTCGTGTCCGTTAATGACTTGTGCAAGAAAAGCGAAAAAGCCCAATATGATAACAGCTACCAGGAAAGCGAGCCATGCATAGCCATATATGGAAGTCCGCTCGAGTTGCGGAGCAAAGTCTTTTAATGAATTATTTTGTTGCAGTTCCATGGTTACGGGTTATTTTTTTTGCTATACGGAGTATCTTTATAGCGATCAATAATTTCCTGATCCATGTCGACAAAGCCTCTGTCAACTTCAAACTGACGGTCAACCGGAGGCAGATAATAAACGCATGGGCGTGTGCCAAGTGTTTCAAGATAGCGGTATCCTGCACGATCGTGAATTAGCTTGCTAAACTGATATGTTTCGGTACCGTTGGTCACGGTGTCTTCGTCAATGTCGCCAAAATAGATAACTCCCATGGGGCAGGCAGAGGCGCAATAGGGTATTTTACCAACCCGGATAAGGTCGGGGCAGAAATCACATTTTGAAACGGTACCCTCTTTTCCGGGGCTGCTGGCCTCTGGTGAATAGGGTTCTTTATCTTCATCGAATTCCGGGTAATGTTTCCAGGCAAACACGCGGGAAGAATAGGGGCATCCGGTCATACAGAATTTACAGCCGATGCAGCGTTCATTGTCGATGAGCACAATTCCGTCGGATCGTTTATAGGTAGCACCAACAGGGCAAACGCTCACACAGAGAGGATTGTCGCAATGGAAACAGGGTTTAGGGAACCAATAGGGCGCTGTTTTTTCAGAATCCTGGAGCAGATAGACCTTAATAAACTCCTGCCCTTTAGGAAGATGATGTCCTTTCTGACATGCTTCCACGCATTTACGGGCATTTTTACATTTTCCAAGGTCAATGACCATCACAAATTTACGTCCGGGAATTCCGTTATGAGAATCTTCACGGGAAACGCGGGGCAATTTTAACAAACCCCGGTCAACCTCCATAATTTCGCCGTTGGTGGTAAGAACTTTTACTTTTTCACCGGATTCTGAAGCTGATGTATCAACATAGGCAGCAACAAGACCACCGCCCAGAGCTGCCCCGGCGCCTGCTATCAACCCTTTTTTCAAGAATTGACGGCGTGAATTTTTCTGGCTCTTATTCAATTCTTCTTCCACTTTTTAATTATTAGTGAGATTCGTGGTAACCATTGATCATGCTTTTAAAGTTGCTTGTAGGGGTTTTTCCGATGGTGCAAAAATAGACATGAACAAACATGATGATGCTGATACCAAATCCCGCGGTGATGTGAAGCAGGTCGGTCAGGTCAAGTCCGCTGATATTAAATATGCTGTAAACCGTCATCTCAGGATAAAGAAGACCCCATCCTGAAATAATCACAAATGGGACAAACCCGTACATAAGAACCACATACGTAACCTGCTGCAGGGGGTTGAATTTACTTTCTTCATTAACCGGGAATGGAGCATCTTCTTTTTTAAATATTCCGATCGTATAGTATTTGAATTGTTTCATCAGCCGGTCAAAAAAGCCTTTAACAGGGATTACATAATAGGCTCCGTTGGGGGTAAAGAGGTTTCCAAGAAAAAAGAGGCCATAATTTATTGTAAGAAAAATTCCTGCAATATTATGGATGGATACTGCAGCATTGAATTTTACCACAGTCTGAGGATTTGAAAACTGGATACTTAATCCGGTTATGATTAAAAGAAGGCAGAGAAGGGCATTTGTCATATGCCAGATCCTGATCCACACAGGATACAAATAGAGTTGTTCAGTTTGATGCTTCATTTTTTGCTTTATTTTTTTATGCGCAGAGCCGCATGGATGATTATTACCAAAATTGTAAGTCCGAATATTATCAGGCTGATGATGTTAAGGGTATTGCTTTTGTCTGGTCCGATCGAGGTTGAATCGCCCATCAGGAGGCCTTTGATAACACCTTCTTTTTGAATTTTTTCGCTAACCTGATACTTATATAGAGAGGCATAGAGGATGGAGTTTTTCGAATGGCAGGATTCACATTTTCTGACGGCATCTTTTTTAGAAACCACAAGATGAGCCACGACCAGGGTGTCTTCGTTACGGGCATGACATTCGATGCACCGGACATTGGTAAAGTGGGATGCCTGGTTGGGCAGCCATTCATGTTTACTTAAAATATTGGGTTGGGCCTTGTTGGTAAGCAATTGGTAATTTTGCAAATCCCCGTGACAGTTGAGACAAATCATATTGTCATAGGTTATTGTCTCTTTAAGATTCTCATTTGAGCGGGCATTTATTTTATATTCATGGGCATCGTGGCACATCCAGCATGTAAAATCCTCATTGTGTTTTAAAGAATGAACACTGGCCAGGAAGGCGGTATCGATTTTTTCAAATTCAAACATCGCATATTTTTCATCACCTCCGTGGCAATCGATGCAGTTGGCGATGGCCTCCATGCGAAGATTTCCGGCGTGGGGAAAGGTTTCATAATCTTCAGAATGGCAATCGGTACATTTGAATTCACGGTGGTTTGAAACGTAGTATAAATCACGGTTTTTAACCAATTCCGTGTACATTTTCTTAGTCACTGTTTTTTCGGAATCCGGGTTTTCGTAAGAGTATTTCGACTGACCATGGCAGCTGAAACATTTCTCATTTTCAGCAGCATTTTTAAATTTTGAAAGATCTATTTTGGAAGGTGTTTCCGGCTCGGTTTGGTTGTTATTATTTACCGGAGAAGAGGTACCGGATAATTTGATCAGTGTGAATGCCAGCAGGCATAACAGCATTAATAAAATAACAACCCAGGCAGGACGGATATTGGCTTTATTCATCATAGTTCACAAAAAGTTAACGGAGTTTGTCGGGAAAAGAAAATGGGTGCAGGCAGGAAGAATCCTGCCAACACCCATTTTGTGCATTATTTTTGAATCATTTTGTAATTACTTTTTCATTGTGCGCATAAAAGCAACAAGGGCCCAACGGTCGCTGGCTTCCGGAATTTTCTTTTCGTAGCCGGGCATGTCATCGCGGCCTTTGTTGGTCCGATAAAAAATTTCGCCATCTGTTCCTGCCTGGAAGGCGGCACTTGAAAAGTCGCCCGACTCTGTCTTCAGAGAGGCTGCTTTTGGTCCATCGCCCAGGCCTTTGCTGCCGTGGCATGATTTGCAATGTTTTGCCCAAAGTTCTTTACCTGTGGCTAAGTCTGCTTTTGCAGGGGCTTTCATGGCTTTATCTTTATCGGGTACCGGCCATGGTTTAGCTTTTGCCTGTTGTGCCTGAAGTGAATTTCCAAACAGGAAAACCACAGCGATAACTGCAGCCATCATGATTGATGCTAATTTTTGTGTTGTTTTCATTGTAATTTGAATTTAGGTTAAATAATTAGTTATTTGATTAAAAGCCCCATAAACGGGTCATGTTAAATCCAAGGAGAATAAAGCCATTAAAAAAGTTGTTGGTGTTGTGCATCACGATCTCCGATGGTAAAATTCCCTGGGCGGCAGAGATGTACATATGAAAAGCATGCGTACTGGTTGAAACTTCCCAGCCAAGAGAGATATTGGCATAAGGTGCCTTATTTGTGGGAATTTCGAGCCAGTCATAGCCATCTCTGACAATAAAAGCAGGATCGTAATTGATAATGATGGGCTGTGTGTAGGCAATTACGATTGATGACTGCGGACTTACTTTGACCCGTCCAAGGAGAGAAAATGCGAAGGCATCATTTCTGGCCGTAGAATCGACGCTCTGGTCAACCCTGTTGAAATGGGTGTAGCTGAGTCCCAATTGGGCTGCAAACATGTTGTTGAACCGGCGGGCGAACATAAACTCGTTGTAATATGCAAAACGATCAATAAACTTATAGTCGGTTCCGTAAGTGGTTTTGTTGGTGGCATTGAGCGACAGATTAAAGAAATAGGCAATGGTAAGGGGGAATCCCTCTTTGCGCTGGTGCATGAAAACATATTTCACCTGTAAGTCTTGCAACCTGCTGTTTTTGGTTGTTCCCAATCCGACAAGCAAGTTTTTGGTTATACTGAAGTTCAATCCGATGCGAATGTTGGAAGCGCCCCATAGCCCTGCCAGATCTGACCAGCCATTCTGGATGGTTCCGAATCGATGCTGGAGGACGAATTCGAGGGTTTTTGCAGGAGGTATCGCCACGGTCATGTTATCCATACAGATGCCACTTTCAAAAGCGGCTTTGGCCAGCGGTTTTTGGGTAACTTCCGGTTCTGCGGGGATAGTATCCTGTGCAAGTGAAGTTCCCATCGCAGAGATCAGCATGATAACCCCGAGTAAAAGTTTTTTCATGATCGATATTATTGATTGCATTTTTTTCATTTTTAGGGTGAATTATATTATCATACCGGAGTTAGTTATTTTTAGCTCCTTCTTTGATCCAGTTATAAACAATGGCATTGTCGGTAGCATTTCCATAGTTAACCATCGATCCGCCCGACAGCAGACAAGTGTATAATATACTGGTTTCAGGGCTTAATGCAACGACCATGTTGTTATCAAAAAGACTTTGATATGATTTTCCGCTTCTCAGGTCGGGGGCAACCGAGCCATTATGGCAACCAGCACAGCTGGTGTTAAAAAACGGTTGGACTTTAAGAGAAAAGCTTGTCGAATCACCGGGAGGAGGTGGAGGCGGGGGTGAATCGGGCTGGATAGTAGCATATTCACAAGCGCCAAACAGAAAAATTCCCATCAGGATGGCAATCAGATTGATCAATTTATTTTTATGCATATTTTTAAGATTTAGGAGTTGCATTCTTGTTTATTCCACAGCTGCTCAGAGCACTATAGGAGCAAGAAATTTTTTATATGTATTTAACCTAAAAAGGCTTCAGGGATTCACCTGAAGCCTTTTTTTTCAACAATGAATATGATTACAAATTGTCATTCAACGCCTTGATTGAATTTGCTAAGAGTGCTCTAACATAATTGGTGTTGTGAATTCCAAGGCTGTATTCCCTTAAGCAGAACTGGAAGTTGATCAACGCACCCGTTTGAACCATCAATAATTTCGGGAACTTTGGTTTTGCCATATTCGTGGCGCTGGTGTTATAAGGATCTCTCCAATATCCGGAAGGATTTGTAGATGAGCTGTAAATATCGAGGTAGCCATCATAGTTACCGGTAGTTAAACCAGCCCAGAGATTTGCAGAGGTAGCATCAGCGTGAAGAATATCATGGCCGCCGCCGCATTCGTTAATTTTGGCGGCTAATTGGTTGAGCAGGTCCTTAATTTCGGTGCGGGGGTTTTTCCATTTTGAAGAATTGGCATCGATCGGGAGTGTACCGTGGCAGGAGGTGGTGTTACAGCCGTTGAAATTCCAGGTTGTACCTGAACTCAGGGCTGATTCTTTAGCATTGCGCATGTTGAAGGCATGTCCGCCGGCAATCCCGGTCATCGGATTGGCCATATGGCAGTCCTGACAAGTAGCAACGGATGTGTGCACAGAGTTTTCGTAGGGGACATCTCCGGCGTATTCAATTCCACCCTGACCCGCATAAACAGCGCTTACGGTGCCATAGTGAACGTGCATTCTGTAGGAGGGCTTCAGCATGGTGTTTTTTGCACCGGCTGCACTGTCATACATAACGGCTTTTGGGAACATTTTAACAGAGTCGTAATTGAGCAAACGTCCGGCAGGGTCGTTGCCACAGGTAAGCGGACGGGGCTGGTGACATTTAACGCATAAATTGCTTGATCCGCCACCCTGGGCCAGGTTGATGGTTTTAGTGCCGGCCCACATGGTCATGGGAACCGGGGCAACGGAAGTGAGGGCAATGTCGGACATACCATAGGTGGTATGCAGGCTGCTGTGGCAGGTATAACAACCGATTTCGCCAATGGCGTTGGCTGCATTGGTAACATAATCATTCGCCCATTTACCGTTTACAAAGGAAAATGTAGCGGGTGTGTTGTTTGCACATACATAAACGTATGCTTTTTGTTCGTGGCATGGGCCACATGTAACATTACCGGCCTCTTCGAAGGCAGCTTCGCCCCATGAGTGCTTTGAAAGCTCAAATTCTGTGGCAATTGCATCCACAACAGCTTTGGCATGACACTGTTTGCAAGTTTCACTGGCATCTTTACCATCAGTACCATCTTTACCTGCAGGGCCGGCAATCCCCTGAGGGCCCTCCTTGGTGCAGGAGGAAAGCATTAAACATGTCGCCACGACCATCAATCCGGCAGCATAAAATAGTTTTTGTAAATTTTTCATACTCTTACAGTTTTTGTTTAATAATACGTTTGTGCAGCAGACAACTTGTGCAAAATTGTTTCGGGAACAAAAATATCAAAGTTTGTGAAGGGAGTTGTTAATAAGTCAGTGAGATTTGTTAATATATTAACTGATATATCTCAATCCATGATTGACATATATCAATCAGTTCTACAATTCAAGAATTACGTAATGGATTTGTTGCCAGGAGTAATAGAGTGATAATTTTGGTTATGGGTTAAAAAATGACATTCCGACAGTGAAAGTATTATCAACCGGTTTCGCTCCTGACTTCTGACATTTAGTGTGGTACAACGCGAAGTACGAGTTACGAATGACGAAGTACGAATGACGAAGTACAAAGTATGGAATTAGCCGGACGTTGTTCGTCATTCGAACTTTGTCCTTCCCATTTTCGTGTGTATTTCTTACTTTGTCTTTCGTACTTTTCCCCCAGTTTCCAGCATAGCCGTTTTAATGCTCGCTATAAATATTGCCAGCAATTCTGTTTGGATTTCTGGTAACCATTAAGGCACTGAGAACACGCAGGAACACGAAGTCTTTGGTAGTTTTCAAAATGCTTCCGTTACCAATGGTACCATAGATTCCACTAAACCTCGGCCAGGGAATTTATGAACCTCGATCGCACAACCGACTATTTTATATGCAATCTCTTTGATCTGTTATTGAGTCATATTCTTTACTTTTTCTCAGTGATCCTGAGTGAACTCAGGTGCCTCAGTGGTTTTCCTTTTTTCAAAAAAAGAATGAAAAATAACCCAATGGACACCCATTCTGCATATCCATCTCAAAAAAATCAAGCATTACAGAGCACAATGTTTAAAAGTGCGGAAAACAGGGCGATGTACAAATGACGAAGTACAAAATTTGGGGTTAGCCGGCCGTTGTTCGTCCTTCGAACTTTGTACTTAAAATGGGCGTTAGTGCGGTAAAAATCACAATTGTGAATTTCATGTCATTCAAATTCAATTGCTTGAAAAATGTTAACACACTAAAAACAAGAAGCGTCAGAAGTCAGGACAGAAATCAATCAGATCAACAATTAAAAATCAGGTAACGGGTTTGTTGCCGGGAGCAACGGGGTGATAATTTTGGTTATGGGTTGAAAAAATGACATTCCGATAGTGAAAGTATTATCAACCGGTTTCGCTGATCTGGCGAAGTTGTTTGATATTTAAAATCTCCAGGGTGTTTGTTGAGAGGGTGAGGATTCCTTCTTCTTTGAATTCTTTCAAAATACGGATAGCGCTTTCTTTAGACATGCCGGAGAGGTCGGCCAGATCCTGCCGGGAGATGGTCATTTCAAACGGATTTTGACAATAAATTTTATCTGCCAGATAAAAAATCACATCAGCTATTCGTCCATGCATCTGTTTCTGGGTGAGGCTGATAATTTGATCGAAATTGAAAATTGACTGCAGAGATACGCGTTTGATGAATTCTTCGGCAAAATCGGGATTAGCGCGAATAAAGGTTTTGAAAACACTCACATCAACCAGGCATGCGGTTGAATCCTGCACGGCGGCGGCAGAATAGTAATGGCGGTTGTCAACGTATATGCCTGGCCCGAAAATATAATCGAATGGTTTAATAAGGGAGAGAATCAGGTTTTTGCCATAACCTTCGATATATATTTTTGCCAGCCCGGAGGTTACACAAACGAAATAGGGCGAAGGTGTTCCCTGTTTAAAAATAATCTCTCCTGCTTTATAACTAACCTGAAACCGGCTGCTGTTGATCAGTTCGATTTCAAGCGGACTTAAATTTTTAAAGATAAATGATTTACAATTACAATCGGCGCAGTTGGAAGAATGATGAATTTTATTTACCATCGGATTTGGCTGCTTGGGCCTGAATTTTTGGAATAGCAGACAAAGATAGTGCTAAGTTGATATAAAACAAATTATTTGACGTTATTTATCAATGGGGGGGTTGAGAAATGTCAATACCGGAAAGATTTTCTGACACCAGGTATTCGGCAATCTGGACCGCATTGGTGGCTGCTCCTTTACGGAGGTTATCGGCGACAATAAAGAGGTTGAGCGAGTTTGGCTGTGATTCGTCGCGTCTGATTCTGCCAACGAAAACTTCGTCTTTTCCTGCTGCATCCATGGGCATTGGATAGATGTTGTTTTTAATGTCGTCGCGGATGATGATTCCGGGGGTATTGCCAAGAAGTTCAGTAATGTCATCAATTTCGAAATCGTGTTCAAACTCCAGGTTGATTGCTTCAGAGTGGCCGCCTAAAACGGGAACCCTGACGATGGTAGCGGTAATGCGGATCGAATAATCGTTGAGAATTTTACGAGTTTCATTCACCAGTTTGATCTCTTCGGAGGTATATCCATTGTTGAGAAAATCGCCCCCATGCGGAAACAGGTTGAGATCAATCGGGTAGGGATAGGCCATCTCTCCTTTAATTCCCTTCCGTTCATTTTCAAGTTGCATGACGGCTTTGGCGCCGGTTCCCGTAACCGATTGATAGGTAGATGCAACGATTCTCTTGATATGGTATTTCGCGTGTAGCGGAGCCAGTACCAGAACCATCTGAATGGTGGAACAATTGGGATTGGCAATAATCTTGTGACTCCTGGTAAGGATAGAAGCATTTATTTCAGGAACGATCAGCGGAACCTCATTATTCATTCGCCAGGCTGATGAGTTGTCGATTACCGTGATGCCAGCCGCTGCATATTGCGGAGCCCATTCCCGGGATGCGGCAGCGCCTGCAGAAAAGATGGCAATATCGGGCTTCGCGGCAATAGCCTGTTCGTGTGTGTGAATAAAATAACGATGGTTGTTGAACAGCACAGGAAGACCTTGTGATTTAGGGGAGGCAACAGGGATAAAGGTTTCGGGATAAAACGCATGTTCGTCAAGAACTTTTAGAATTTCCCGGCCAACAAGTCCGGTAACACCGACAATTGCCAGTTTCATGGGTGGAGATTTTTTTGGCAAAGGTAAAGGAAAAAAATAGCGAATAGCGAAATAGCGAAATGGTGAAATAGCGAAATAGCGAAAACGAGTGGGATTTTTATTAACAGGTGTATTACCTTTTTGAAAAATCCTGATTAAGCGGAAAATTGTAATTATGAAAACTTCAAATTTCTGCATTTTTTGCATTTTTTGCATTGTCTGCATTGCTTTCATTGTTTGCATTCCTGTTCTCGCCCCGGCTCAGGTGAAGGATAATTTTTCGGATGGGGATTTTACAGAAAACCCAGCATGGGCAGGCGATGCCGGCCATTTTGAGGTAAATTTAGCCGGGCAGCTTCATTTGTTTGCTGCCGGAAGTGATACCTCTTTGATGGTGACCCGAAACGATCGTGTGATCGAGACGGAGTGGAGTTTCTGGATGAAGCTCTCTTTCAATACCTCCTCTAATAACTTCGCGCGAGTTTATCTGATGTCAGATACAACTGCCCTGGCTTCCAGTTTAAACGGGTACTTTTTGCAGGTCGGTGGCGGCGATGATTCTGTTTTTATCGTGAAACAAACAGGACTTGCTTTAAAAACAATCTACCGGTTCAGGTCTTATAAAACTTTTCATTCAACCAATACTGTCCGGTTTAAAGTTACCCGTGATGAAGCAGGTCGCTGGGAGGCGTTGATTGACACAACCGGAGGCTACAAATATTTTCAGGACGGGACATTTTTTGAGGATTCATTTGTCACTACCCGGTGGTTTGGCCTCATGTGCCGTTACACATCCAGCAATGCAACGAAATTTTATTTTGATGATTTTTATATCGGGCCTGTGCTGTATGATACAATTCGTCCGGGAATAACCTCCATGGAGGCACTGTCGGCAAACGTTTTAAGGATTTCCTTTTCAGAGGCCATTCAAAGGCAGCCTGCTGAAAACGTGGAGAACTATCAGCTAAAATTGCATGGCATCCGGCCCGACTCGGTCATTTTAGATTTAAGTACTCAATGTCATGTTTCTCTATTTTTGCATGATTCGCTGGCCGAGGGAACGTTTGACTCCCTTCGGGTTGTTAATATTGCCGACATCTCAGGAAATCTCATGCGAGACACCCTTGTTCAGGTTTGCTATTACCGGCCAAAAGCGTATGATATTCTGATCGACGAAATTATGGCGGATCCTGATCCTCCTGTAGAACTTCCAAACGGTGAATTCGTGGAACTTTACAACCGGTCGGCATTTCCAATAAATTTAAAAGATTGGACGTTCAAATATGGGAGTTATATAAAATCGTTCCCATCCATCACCCTCTCTTCCGGGGGATATTTGCTTATTGTTAAGGATTCAGCCTTTTTGCATGTTGCGAACTGTGCGGTATTGTTCACATCTTCATCCTCTCTGTCAAATGAGGGAACTACCCTTATTCTGAAAGATCCGGGGGGTCATGTGATACATACGGTAACTTACAGTCCCGGTTGGTACCGCGGCTCTTTCAAAGAGGAGGGCGGGTGGTCGCTTGAGATGACCGATCCGCTGAATCCATGTGGTTGCATGGATAACTGGGGGCCATCAACAGATGCATTCGGAGGCACACCTGGCAGGGCCAACTCTTCAAAGAAAACCAATGCTGACGAAACCGCTCCGGTTGTTCTGAGGGCGGTAATAACAGATTCTGCCAGGCTCAGCGTGACCTTTAGTGAGGCTATGGACAGCCTCTCCATGCTGGCACCATCCAAATGGATCACTTTTCCTTCTGGTAAACACCCGGTGGGAGTACAACCGGTTGCACCTGATTTCAGCTCAGCATTACTTTCATTCAATGAATTGTTTGAGCATGGCATTATCTATAACCTTCGATTGTCGGGAACCGTGAAAGATTGCGCCCGGAACGAATGCGACACCACACGTTCGATCCGGTTCGCCTTTCCCGATTCTGTCGCTGCCCGGGATGTGGTGATCAACGAAGTACTAACCAACCCGGCGAGCGGAGGATCGAGGTTTATTGAGTTATTCAACAGATCGGAGAAGATCATCGATTTGCAAACCCTGGTTCTTTCAAACCGCGATACCCTGGACGGTTTTTCAGAAAATGCAGTATCTCTGACTTCAGTCGGGTATCTGCTGTTTCCGGGTGATTATATTGCCTTCACATCGAGTCGTGAAGAGATCAATGACAGGTACCCTGTGCCATTTCCCGAAAACATCGCCGGCGTGAGCGGATTTCCGGTATTCGGGGATGATACCGGCACCGTGATCGTTGCCAGGAAGGATAACCTGATGATCGTTGACAGAATGCAATACACTGCTGAAATGCATTATCCCTTATTGGCAACAACGGAGGGGGTTTCACTGGAACGTACCAGTCCCGACTGGTCATCGGAGGATCAAAACAATTGGCATTCGGCTGCAGAAACGGTTGGGTTTGCCACGCCAGGTTATCAGAATTCGCATTGGGTAACGCAGGATGTAACAGATCAGGAAATTTTCGTTTATCCTGAAATATTTTCTCCCGACAATGATGGCCGTGATGATCTGCTGATTGTGACTATCCGGCTTGATAACCCGGATTTTGCAGTGAATATGAGGGTTTTCGATTCAAGGGGACGATTTGTCAGGCAAATAACCAATAATGTTTTCACTGGCAGCGAAGGTGTTTTTACCTGGGATGGGATGAGTTTTGCCAGAACCAGGGCCCCGCTTGGAATGTATATTTTGCTGGTTGAACTTGTTCGTCCGGACGGGGTGGTCAGAAAAATAAAAAGAACGGTGGTACTTGGGGGTGCGCTCTGACGATTATATCATGGCTGTCGCGATGCAGGCAATGCTGATTTTTGCGCCCGGAATTGAGGACAAGGTATGAATACATGCCTCAAGTGTTGCGCCGGTGGTGATCACATCATCGACAAGGATCAGGTGCTTTCCATGCCATTTTTCAGGATAGTTCAGGGCAAAGATATCCTTCACGTTTTCGTATCGGTTGAACCTTGATTTACGGGTTTGTGTTTCATTCGATTTGGTGCGCATCAGCAAATGGTTGTTTACCGGAATATTCATGGAGCCGGATAAACCGATGGCAAATTGTTCGCTTTGGTTGTATCCCCGCTGCATGAATTTTTTTTTGTGCAGCGGTACAGGGACGATCGCATCGGCCGAATTAAAAAGCGGAGCGTATTTTAATGTTTGACCATATTGCTCACCCAGGTAGATTCCAATGTCTTTCCTGCCCTTGTATTTCAGTTGATGAACCAGTTGCTGCACTTTGCTTCCCTTGTTGAAATAGAGGAATGCCGCTCCGGTTTCAATATTCACCCTTCCCCAGAAAAGGCGAGACACCGGATTTTCAGCATCGAGGTGGTAATTTGTTTTTGGGAGATGATACTCGCAGAAATGGCACAAACCTGTTTCATGTTTCCATAAACTGTTGCCACATGCCGCGCAGATTCGCGGAAAGATGAGCGAAATAAAGTCGCTGATATAGATCATTTTTTTGTTTCTGCTTAATCGGAAAAAATGAAAAAGGTAATACACCTGAAGGCGTTATTTTTCAACATCCGGCCAAAATTGAAAAAAATCATGTAGGTTTGATTAAAATTTTCCCGGGAATGAAATCTCCTCCGATTCTTGAAATTCGCGACTTGTCGGTTGGCTTTACAACCAATCGACGGGAACAGACTGTTGTCGATCAGATTTCATTCAATCTGCACGCATCAGAAACCCTTGCCGTGGTAGGAGAATCGGGCTCTGGAAAAACAGTTTCCGCGCTGGCGGTGTTAAAGCTGATTCCATCACCTCCGGGCAATATTTCGAGCGGAGAAATTATTTTCAGGAACAGGGAAGGCATGGTGGCCGATCTTCTGCAACTGGATGAGCGGGCCATGCAAAAAATCAGGGGACGCTCAATTTCCATGATTTTCCAGGAGCCCATGACCTCCTTAAACCCGGTTTTTACCTGTGGCGACCAGGTGATGGAGAGTGTGCGGGTTCACCTGGAATACACGAAAAAGGAGGCCCGCGATAAGGTACTGGAATTATTCGGGGAGGTGTTGCTTCCGAGGCCGGCTGATGTTTTCAAATCATATCCGCATCAGCTTTCCGGTGGTCAGAAACAACGGGTGATGATTGCCATGGCGATATCGTGCAATCCGGATATTCTGATTGCCGATGAACCAACTACGGCGCTGGATGTGACCGTTCAGAAAACCATCCTCGAATTGATGAAAAACCTGCAGGTTTCCCGCAGCATGAGCATCCTGTTTATCACGCACGATTTGGGGATTGTGGCGGGTTTTGCCGACCGGGTTCTGGTAATGAACAAGGGAAAAATTGTGGAGGAGGGGAGTGTTGGCGATATTTTTCGAACACCGAAACATCCCTACACCCGTGGATTATTGGCCTGCCGGCCGCCACTCGATGTCAGGTTAAACCGTCTTTCAACCATAGAGAAATTTTTAGAGCAGGAGCGGGTGGAGTCAGAGGGGATTGTTACGCCGGATCAACGCAAAAACAGACATGAAAGGCTTTATGCGCTCGAACCCATTCTGAAAGTTGAGAAACTCAGCAAGCGGTTTGGAGCTTTTACAGCTCTTGCCGATGCAAGTTTTCTGGTATATCCGGGAGAAACGCTTGGAATCGTTGGTGAGTCGGGAAGTGGAAAAACCACCCTGGCGCGGGTGGTTCTTGAGCTTATTCCTGCCACAGCCGGCAGAATTTTATATCACGAAGAGGATATCACGCAACTGGGCGCCAGAAATCTTAAGAGGTTGCGCAAGGATCTTCAGATTATTTTTCAGGATCCCTATTCTTCCCTGAATCCAAGGATTGCCATTGGTATGGCCATTCTGGAACCAATGAAAGTTCATGGTTTGCATCAAAACGACACGAAACGAAAAGCCAGGGTTTTGGAGTTGCTTCAAAAGGTTGGACTCAACCCCGATCATTATTACCGCTATCCACATGAGTTTTCGGGAGGGCAGCGACAACGGGTTTGTATTGCCCGCGCCCTGGCTGTTGAGCCGCGGCTGATCATTTGCGACGAGTCGGTGTCGGCGCTCGATGTCTCCATCCAGGCGCAGGTGTTGAATTTGCTGAACGATTTGAAACGGGATTTCGGGCTAACCTATATTTTCATTTCACATGATCTTTCGGTGGTAAAATTCATGTCGGATCGTTTGATCGTGATGAAAAACGGCAGCATCGAGGAGATGGGTGAAGCTGACGAGGTTTATGCGAATCCAAAGTCGGAGTATACGAGAATGTTGTTGGAGGCGATACCGGGGAGCGGATTACGGATTACGAATTACGATTGACGAATTACGATTGACGATTGAAGTTGCAGAATTATACAATAACAAAGGGGTTATGGCAAAGAAAAAGAGTTTAAGCGGCAGTGAAAAGAACACGTTTGTAAAGTCGGTGCTGGATGTTTTTCAGAACAATCCGTATAGCAGTTTCAACTACAAACAGGTAGCAGGAAGGCTGGGCATTAAAGACCGGGCAAGCAAAGACCTGATCGGCGTGATCATCGGGCAATTGTTCAAAAAGCAGGAGCTTGCCATGAGCAAGCGGGGAAAATATCAGATCAACCAGGAGAGCCCGAGGTACACGAAGGAGATTAAAACGACCATCACAGGTACTGTCGATATGAAGCAAACCGGTAAGGCGTATGTAATCCCTGATGATAAAACGGAGGATATTTTCGTTGCTGCCACAAATACGAATCATGCGCTTCATGGGGATAAGGTTCAGGTGTTTATTTTTCCCCGGCGGAAAGGCCACAAACTGGAAGGAGAAATCGGGGAGATTATCAAACGCAACAAAAAGCAATTTGTTGGTACGATTGAGACGTCAAAAAACTTTGCCTTTCTCAAGCCCGATAATGCATCGATGCCCGTTGATATTTTCATCCCCATTTCAAAACTGAACGGAGCAAAGAACGGGCAGAAGGTTGTGGTGGTCATTACGGAATGGCCTGCCCAGTCGGCAAACCCTTTCGGCGAAGTTAAGGAGGTTCTCGGAAAGCCCGGAGATAACCGGGTGGAGATGCAATCGATTTTAGCTGAAATTGATTTCCCGCTCTATTTTTCTCCAAAAGCCGAAAAGGAGGCTGCCTCATTTCCCGAGGAGATTCCTGCAGCGGAAATCAGCAAGCGACGGGATTTCCGGGATGTTTTTACCATTACCATCGATCCGGAGGATGCGAAAGATTTTGACGATGCGATCTCCTGGAAAGCGTTGGAGAATGGTCATTGGGAGATCGGGGTGCACATCGCCGATGTATCGTATTATGTGAGGCCGGGTTCAGCTATTGAGGAGGAGGCTATTGAGCGCGGCACCTCCGTTTACATGGTTGGCCGCACCATTCCGATGCTTCCCGAGCGGTTGTCGAACGGGTTGTGTTCTCTGAAACAGGGCGTTGACAGGCTTTGCTTTTCTGTCGTATTTGAAATGGATGAAAAGGCCAAAATTTATTCCGAGTGGTTTGGAAAAACGGTGATCAGGTCGGATCGCCGGTTTTCCTATGAGGAGGTTCAGGCTATTATTGAATCAGGGGTTGGAGCATATTCATCGGAAATTGAGATTTTAAACAAAGTTGCATATAAATTACGGGATGATCGTTTTCAGAAGGGCTCCTTTAATTTTGAAACCCAGGAGGTACGTTTTAAGTTGGATGATCAGGGAAAGCCGCTGGGCATTTATTTGAGAGAGATGAAGGATGCCAACAAGCTGATCGAAGATTTTATGTTGCTTGCCAATCGGAAAGTGGCTGAATATATTGGTAAGAAAAGGGAAAACCAAACAGTAAAAACCTTTGTTTACCGGGTTCATGATACGCCGAATCCGGAGAAGCTTGAAAACTTTACCCAGTTTGTAGAACGACTTGGTTACAAGCTTAAAATCAGTTCAAAAAAGTCGCTGGCCGACTCCTTCAACAAATTGTTTAACGATATCAAAGGTACCGGTACCGAGACAATGATTGAAACCATTGCAATACGCACGATGTCAAAAGCCTACTATTCAACGAACAACATCGGTCATTACGGATTGGCGTTTCAGTTTTATTCTCACTTTACCTCGCCCATCCGCCGTTATCCCGATCTGATGGTACACCGGTTGCTGTTCGATTACATGCATCATGCATCATCGGTTTCCAAAGAGGTGTATGAGCCGATGTGTGAACATGCTTCGGAAATGGAGCGCCGGGCAACCGATGCCGAGCGGATGTCGGTGAAATACAAGCAGGCTGAATATATGCTTGACAAAGTCGGACAACAATTTGACGCACTGATTTCCGGGGTGAGCAAATGGGGTATTTTTGCCGAGATCATCGGCACCAAATGTGAAGGGATGATCCGTTTGCGCGATCTGGAAGATGACTATTATTATCTGGACGAAGAGAATTATCAAATCATCGGGCAGCGGCACGGAAACCGGTTTAAACTTGGCGACAAGCTCAGGATACGGGTTAAGCGCATCGATCTTGCCCGAAAACAAATGGATTACGAATGGATCCCCTGATTTTATTTTTCCCACTCAACAAAATTCCATGCCATGAAAAAAGCCTGTTTTTTTGTCGTTTTGTTTTTTGTGATTGTCCGGGCACTTTTTGCACAGGTTGTTCCCGGCGGCATCGTTGACGAAGTCATTGATGATTATCTGAGCACTCCGGCTGCGGGTCATGTGAAAACTGTACCGGTAGTAGTTCTCAGGTATCTTCCAACGGTTGACGGGATCAACCTTGATGTATCAAAGGCTACTGATTACTGGGATTTAGGGAATATCACCCTCAGCCAGCTTCAATCAAATATCGACACCTACCTTGCCGGGTTGAAATTCTCGCTTGAAGAGGGTTCAAAATTCCACGGATATAAAAATCCGGCGGCAGTGCCTTACCTGGGGTATAAGGTGTTGAAATTCTGGACAATCTATGATCAGATACCAATCAGCAGCACCTACCAGATTGGCACTTCAGGAGAGGACCCTGTATTTGAACCCGATTTTATTAAGGTTTACAATGATTTCGGGCTTCAGCAATATATCGAAAACAATGGTGTTGAAGAGATATGGATTTGGTTTGGACAATGTGCCATGCCAGGCTGGCCTTCCTATAATCCTGCAATTCACCTTCCGGAAAATTACGTTGAATTTGTCGAATCCAACATGGCAAGTCCGGTAACCGGAGATATTTCAAACAGCCACCGGTTTCCCTATGATGTTCCCATTGCAGAAAAAACCGCAGTGGTGTATTGCTACAATTTTCGCAGATCCCAGGCCGAGGCAGTTCACAACCATGGTCATCAGCTTGAATCGATTTACAAATACGCGGCGGAGCAGCAGGATGGCAACTACAACCTTTTTGTTCATGATTTCAGCGGATGGGGAGTCAATTACTCCTCTCCTCCCCTGGGTCGTGCCGGTGATTGTCACCATCCACCGAATACGACAGATGACTATGATTACCTGAATCCGACCCTGGTGGAGAGTGACATAGAAGATTGGAGCCCGGCCGTGGGGCCGAAAAAATGGATCAATGTTGACACCTGGGCGAACCTGGACTATCTGTGGCCTGCCGGACTTATTTTTCCTCAAATCATAGAATCACAGTGGTACATTTACTGGATGCAGAACATGCCCGGGTATCTGTCGGCGATTCCCTATGGCTCAAATTTCATGACCAACTGGTGGCAGCTTACCTCCGACTGGGATTCATGCAACAACAACGATGTGGGGCTGTACGCTGCTGTTCTATCCAACCTGCAGGTTGGCACTGCGACCATTGTTTCCGGTGCGGATAAATGTTACAATGCCACTCAAACGATTGCGGTAGCCGGGTCAGGGACTGTTTTCAAGGTAGAAAGCGGAGGGACATCAATCTTTATTGCCGGGCAAAAGGTCCAGTTGTTGCTCGGAACGAGGGTATTGCCCGGCGGGTATCTTCATGCCTATATTACCACCAATTCGGTTTTTTGCGGTGCAGCCTTTCAACCAATAAGCGAGCGCGAAATATCCGGGGAAATGGAACAATCTGCTCATCCTGAATACCCGGAAACAGCGGGGATAAAGATTTATCCGAATCCAACCTCCGGTCTTCTCCAGGTGGAATTGCCTGAATTTCAAGCACCGGAAACAACTTTCCTGACTGTTTATGACTTGATGGGAACGCCTATTCTCCGGCACATTATAAACCGGGAACTCAAACATCAGTTTTCGCTTGAAGCTTTGTCTCCGGGAATATATTTGGTACAGGTGCAATATGATGGCATGTCGGAAAGTTTGAAAGTTGTGAAAAAATAGGCGTTGCTCCATCGGGTCGGGTGCAGTTTAGTTTCCCTAAACGGGCAGCCCCACTTCGGGTTCAGAACGTCAATGAAAAATTGTTTTTCAATTGATCATCAGATCGTATATTTGTAAAAAAAAGACATAATGAAACATAAACTCCTGTTCCTGAATAGTATTATTTTATTTGTCGCGTTGCAATTGTTTGTCACCCCTTTTAATTGTTTCTCCCAGGTGAAAGATATCACCCTTACCATCCACCTGCGCGGCGTTTACGAAAGTAAAATCAGTCTTTTATCCATGGCCGGGTCGAAAATCTATAGACCCATCATTGAGAAGCCGGGCATTAAGAACGGAGAAACAACCACGCTGAAAGTTTTGAAAGAGTACCTGCCGGGTGAGTTTGTTATTCGTTTCGATTATATGGAAAAGGAGTCGAGTACCCCTTATCCTTCAGAGAAGAGTGTATTTATGTATGAACAGGATCTGGAATTGTGGGTAAGCCCAATTTACTGCAACAATGCCGACAGCACCTGGTTTCAGAAGGGAGAGCTGGAAAATTCGACCTACGTGCGGTTTTCAAAAGAAAATGGCAAACAAAAGGAAAAGCTGGGGTTGTTGCAGAACTTTTTAATGAACTATGATGATACCGAATCAACCGTTTACCAAGAGGGTATAAAGGCATATGAACAACGCCGGCAGGATTACAACAAATGGTTGAAAACCAAAGCCCAACAAGACAAAAAGTTGTTTGTAAGCAACATGTACGGGTTTCAGTATGTGCCGGAAATATCGTTGAAGGGAAGTGAGACCGACAGGATTAACAGCCTGATTAGTCATTATTTTGATGGTCTTGACTTTAAAGACCCCTTGCTGATAAAAACATCCAATTTAAACAAGTGGATGGACAATTATGTTAATCTTTATGGTCAATTATCTACTACAACAGCCTTGCGGGATTCATTATTTCCATTGGCGGGGAAAACGGCTATTGAAAAGGCAAAAAAAGGAGATCCGCTGGTTTATGGATGGATGGTGGACTATTTTTACCGGGGTTATGAGTCGAACGGGATCGATGCCGGTATGAAAATACTGGAACCCTATCTGAGCGACCCAAATTGTCTGACCACCAAAAGGCAGGAGATTGAGCGAAGGTTGAAAGGGATGGAGACACTTGTTCCAGGGAGTCAGGCCCCGGAAATTTCCATGAAAGATCCTGCAGGCAACCTCTTTGAACTATCCCGATATGAACCAGCCGGAAAATACATTCTGATCCTTTTCTGGTCGGCCGGATGCAGCCATTGTGTGGAAACGGTAGAGCAGTTATATCCCTGGCAAAGCCAGCCAGATGTTCAGAAAACCATGCAAGTGTTGGCCGTAAGTTTGGATGAAACCGATGCTGACGTGAAAGCATGGAAGGAGAAAACAACCAAATTAGAGGGCTGGAAACATCTGCATGATGCCGAGGGAGTGCGCAGCAAAGTGGCGGCCGATTACTATGTTCTGGCCACCCCGATAATGGTTGTGATTGATGCCAAAACGAAAAAAATTGTAGCTTCCCCTAATACCGTGGACGAATTGAGGAAAGCGATTCAAAAAAAATAAATCCGGATCAGGCAAGTTTTTTCCGCTCCACCAGGTCGAAAAATGCTTTGTGATATGTTTCGCTGACAGGAATATACTGGTCGCTTATTTTTATCCGGTTCCGTTCAATAGATTCTATTTTGTCGAGGGCAATAAAAAAGGATTTGTGAACCCGGCAGAACTGCGGTTCACGCAATACCTCTTCCAGTTTCCGGGCATTCATGAGAGTCATGATTCTCCGTGTTTTTGTGACAATCCGCCAGTAATCGCCCATGCCTTCGACATAAAGAACATCATTGTTTTCGATCCGTTCCATCCGGGTTTCGGTTTTTACGAAGAAAAACGACGGTTCCGCCGGTTTTGCTTTGGCATTATCCGGTTTGGGGTCGCCGGCATCAAGTTGCATGCGTTCGCACACCTTGTTTACACCTTTGATGAAACGTTCAAAAGAGATAGGCTTCAGCATATAATCTACCACATCGAGTTCAAATCCCTGGATGGCATAACGTTCATAAGCGGTGGTAAAAATTATGTAAGGCTTGTTTTTCAGGGCATTCAGCAACTGAATTCCGGAGAGTTCTTCCATTTGAATATCCAGAAAGATCAGATCAATTTTATTGGATCTGATATATTCGATGGATTCAATGGCATTGTCGAATGTTTTAAGCAGGTTCAGAAAAACCACTTTTGAACAATAATCTTTGATGATTTCAAGCGCCAGAGGCTCATCATCTATGGCTATACAGTTTACATTCATATAGAAATGGTTAAATGGACACTATAAAGATCGTCATTTTTTACTATTTCCAGCTTGTGTTTGCCGGGATAAAGTAAATTCAGCCGGCGTTGGATATTATTTAATCCGATTCCACCCATCTGATCTGTGGAGATATTGGTATTTTTTCGGATATAGTTGCTTACATCGAACAGGATTTGTTGCGATCCGACAGATAAATTGATCCGGATTCCCGGATTTGACACACTCCGGCTTCCGTGTTTGAAGGCATTTTCAACAAACGGGATAAGAAGCATGGGAGCAATGGTTAAACCGTCGACATTGCCTGTAATATTAAATTCCACGAACTCCTTATGTTTTATCCGGAGTTTTTCCAATGCGATAAAACTTTTCAGGTATTCAATTTCTTTTTCCAGCAAAACTTTATCGGTGGTGGCATCGTAAAGCATGTAGCGCATGATCGACGACATTTTCATCACAGCTTCAGGAGCATCTTCCGACTTTTTATAAACCAGAGAATAAATATTGTTCAGCGTATTGAATAAAAAATGAGGATTAATTTGCGACCGAAGCAAGGCCAATTCGCCCGATTGTTTCTCCAACAGCAGCTCGGTTTTAAGCTTTTGTGCATCAAACCATCTGATGGCAAGTTGAATGAGCAGGGCATAAATGCCATAAATAGTGACCAATCGCACAGAGTTAAACCACCACCCTTTGTCGATGGCCAAAGATCCGGGAGGCTCAATATGGTTATACCCGATATATTTCCAAAACAGATATTCAATACCAATGCGTAAAGGAATGAGCACTGCTATAATTGCGATCAATAAAAGGGCTGGATAGAGCTTGTTTTTTCTGGCAAAGAACAAACCATAAATAAAGTAAAAGCTATAAAATGTTATTATGCTGGTAAATGGATATATGGTTATGTCGGAAAAGGGGTCGTACGATTTCTCCACATTAAACATGGCAACTACCAGCCAAATCTGGTTGAACATATAAAACCAGAAAGCGAAATGAATCAGGATTTTGTAGCGCTTCTTCATGACATGTTGTTGCTGTTCAGGTACAAAATAACAACAGATAATGTCAAAAACCAAATGAAATCGGGACAAATCGATCATGTTGGTAGTTTGTCCGGTAATGGGTTGGTTTCTGCCGATTAAAAATCCTGCTCTGCCTGAACGCATGAGTCGGATTGGGCATAAGAACAGAGCCCAGTTAGCAACAATTTTAAACAGTCTTTAAATGTTTGTGTACATTTGAAAGATAAATTAGCTCTGCTTAATTTAACAAGGCTTGAAGATCCTGAACAATAAAACTTGCCGGTGGTTTTGGCTATTGCTATTTCTGCTTCAATTTGCAGGCACTGCTTCTATGGCCCAGAAACATTATAATTTTTTTTACGGAAAGGTTATTGAGACAGGTAAGAAAACCGGGATGCAGGGTGTAAATCTTTCGGTAGAAGGATCGAAAATCGGAACTGTCACCGACAAAACAGGCGCCTTTTCTTTTTTCATCGACAGCCTCCCTGCCACCCTGGTCGTAAGTTATATCGGTTTTGAAACAAAAACCATTTTGCTCGATGCCACCTCTTTTTCCCTGACGCTGTATCTTTCACGAAAGGCGACAGATTTACAGGAGGTAGAGATCAAGGCGGATGCCCGGGAGGCCTTTTTCAAAGATGAACATTACGCAGTGCTTGATTATGAATTGGACAGCAACATGGTTTATTTGCTGATTTACAGGCAAAACCGTTCAAACGCCGAATTGATTTGTAAAAATCTGGAAGGTGATACTATTGCTGCCTCGGCACCGTTTTATTTCAAACCGGAGAGGCTGTTCAAAGACTGCCTTGGTAAGCTGCATGTGTTGAGTCACGATTCGGGCTTTCAGGTATATCGCCAGGAAAAGCAGTTGCATCTCATCCACCCGGTGAACCTGAAAAAATTTGATGATGTACTTAAAAACTGCGTGGCTGCCACCCCGGAGGTGTTATTTTTTCAGAATGTCACTGACCACGGGCTGGGTGTAGAGTATTTTGGGGTGAACCGATTGACATTCATTAAAAAGCCGATCAGCAGAATCACGGATGAAAAAAAAATGAAGATGCTGAGACGAAATCCGGAAGATGCCCAACTTCTTGGCAGTCAGATACAACCCAGTGGACGGGATGAGTTTGTGACCTGGAATTATGTGCATAAAATATTGTACCGGCCAATTAAGACTTCCCTATTCAGGATTGGACGTTATATCTGCATATTCAACACCCCGGATCGTCAGATGGAATTTTATGACAGTGCGGGCGCTTTTTCGTATAAACTTGCCTTACACATCGACGAAGTCGGGGATGGCCGCTGGTCAAACGATATTCTGACGGATGAAACGGACGGGATGGTTTATACCTTTTTTATCCGGAACGGAACCTTCTCGATTTACAAAATAAACATCAACAACGGTTTATTGAAATATCGCATGTCTCTTTTTCATGCATACCCCCGGAAGGTAAAGGTTTACAACGGTTGGGTTTATTATTTGTATGATGTTGCCGGCGACCCGGACAATAAGATGCTGTACAGGCAGAAATTGTGACACTGTTCCTGCAACTCCCATCCCTAAAAACGGGAGCGGGAGTATTACATCTTACATTGCAAAAAAGGGCACCCTTTTGGGGCGCCCTCTTCCGATTAAAAAAACTGATCTATTTTACCAGTGTCAGTTCATTGACAAGGTTTGTTGCGCCGGCATATTTATCCATGATAAAGAGCACATAGCGAATATCAACATTGATGGTCCGTTGCATGTCGGGTTCAAACATAATGTCGCCGCTCATGGCTTCCCAGTTGCCATCGAAGGCAAGGCCGATCAGCTGGCCATCGCCATTGATAACCGGGCTTCCGGAGTTGCCGCCGGTGATGTCGTTGGTGGTAAGGAAGCAAACAACCATTTCACCATTTTCGCCATACTGTCCGTAATCTTTGGCTTTAAACAGATCTTTCAGTTTTTGGGCTACGATAAATTCATCATTGGTGGGGTCTTCCTTCTGCATCACACCTTTCAGGGTGGTAACATAATCGTAATGAACAGCATCGGCAGGATAATAATCAAGTACACTGCCATAGCTCATACGCATGGTAGAGTTGGCATCAGGGTATTTCACCAGTTTTGGATTCATTTCGCGCAAACCGGCAATAAACAAACGATTTGCCACGCTCACATTGCCACGTGCTGCTCCGTAGGCGGCAGCATATTTGCCCATGGCTGCATCCATCGATTGAGAAAGTTGCCATCCAAGGTCCTTTTTAAATACTTTCAAATTGGGTTTGTCAATGAATTGGTTTGCTTTTTCGGGGGTAGCAAAAACGGATGTTTCATAAACTGCATTGGCAAAGGCAGTGAAATCATTGTTATAGTCCTTGGAAATGGTTGCAAAAATAGAGGGTAACTCTGCTGCAGCGACATCGGTTGAATACAAACGCAGCATTTCTGCAAGTTTTTTCCTTTCGATGGCGAGGTCGAATTCTTTAAAATTTTGTTTCACAGCATCTTTCAATCCGATTTTCGTCTCCTCCAGAGCTTGTTTCTGTTTCTTTTCAAGATTTTCTTTGAGTCCGCCAAACTGTTCGGCCATTTGCACCACATTAAGTCCGGCGCCGGCCAGGTTGGCGTAGAAGAATGGAATGGCTACCTTTTTCATTTCTGCATAGTTCTTTTGCAGGTTTTCGAGCACCTTACCATATTTTTTCTGCAAGGCAGGATCGTTGCTGTACCATGTGGTGAAATCTTTTTCAATTACCTTTTTCTTATCTTCCACTTTATTCCGGACCAGCATTCTTGACTGACCGATGAAATTTTTCCAGGTATTGGCAATTCCAGCGTAATTGGCAGCATAAGCAATTTTAACTGCTTTGTCCTGATCCATTCTCTCTTTCATCACTTCGAGTTCTTTTCCAAAAAGCTTAACCAGGGTAGGATAAAAAATCTCAAGGTTGTAATCAATTCCATAAGAGGTAAGATACCGCGAGGTTGATCCCGGGTAACCCCAGATCATCGCAAAATCGTTTTTCTTGATTCCCTTGAGGCTAATCGGAAGGTGATAGGTTGGTTTGATCGGAACATTCTTCTCAGAGTATTCTGCAGGTTTTCCCTCAGCATCGGCATATACCCGCAATACCGTAAAATCGCCGGTATGCCTTGGCCACATCCAGTTGTCGGTGTCGCCACCGAATTTACCGATCGATGAAGGAGGCGCTCCTGCCAGACGAACATCTCTGTAGGTTTTAAAAACAAAGAGGTAATATTCATTACCACCATAAAAAGACTTTACCGAGGCTTCGTATTTTCCATCCTCTTCTGCTCTTTTCCTGATTCGCGTTGAAATTTTCTGTACCAGTTTGTTTCTGTCCGACTCCTTCAGGGTATCTGAGATCATGGGAATGATAGAGTCGGTTACATTTTCGATTCGTTGTAAAAACGAGGCACACATGCCATCGTTGGGAAGTTCTTCGCTAAATGACTTTGCCCAGAATCCATTGGTGAGATAATCGTGTTCTGTTGAACTTTGTTCCTGTACTGCTCCAAAACCACAATGATGGTTGGTAAAAAGAAGTCCCTGGCCGGAAACCAGTTCGGCGGTACAAAAAAATCCGCCACCTGCTCCTCCGTTGGAGAGTCCGACAATAGCATCTTTTAAACTGTTGTGGTTGATGTTGTATAATTCATCTGCAGTAAGGTGAAGTCCCATTTTTTGCATGTCGACGTAATTTAACCGTTCGAGCAGCAAAGGCAGCCACATTCCTTCGTCGGGTGGATTTTCGGCATAACTAATTGATCCGCAGGAAATAAATAAGACCATTGCGATCAGTGATAATTTTAATTTCAATAAACCTGTTTTCATACGTAATACTTTTTAGTGTTGAAGTTGATACTTTTATTACCTGGTTTGTGGCTGATTTAAAATGGATTGCAATATTAGTAACAAATTCAGCACCATGGCTGTTTTTTTGACGAATGATGAAAATTATCGATGATCACAGTAATTTAACAGTTAAAACTGTGATTTTAGAACCTGTTTTCTGGTGAAAGGTTCATTACATCCCCTTTTGCGAATCGTAAAAAAACACCCAGCGGCAGTTTGCGGTGCGCACGGTCGGAGAGGTAGAATTCCCCCGATTGAATTCCTGAGATGTTACCGAAACGGGTCATGATAAGATTTTCGGGAATCAGCGCCGAAAAACCCATGGAATAAAGGCTTAATACAAAGAACCCATTTTCAGGTTCAAGTAATTGTTTGCAAATGGCAATAATTTCATCGATGGAGTCTTCCAGTATCCATTTTTCGCCGTCGGGGCCTCTTCCGTAAGCAGGAGGATCGAGGATGATGCCATCGTAACGGTTGCCCCGCTTTACTTCACGGCGAACAAAGTTCATGGCATCCTCCACCACCCAGCGGATGTTGTCGAGTCCGCTTGCCTCCATCATCTCTTTGGCCCAGGTGATTACCGGCTTTACTGAATCGACATGAACCACATCGGCTCCGGCTGCCTTAGCCGCAAGTGAAGTGCCGCCGGTGTAGGCGAAAAGGTTTAAAACACGCAATGGGTCGGTGGATGATTTTCGCTTTTCGCTTTTCGCTTTTCGCTTTATTTCATCGTAAATGTAATTCCAATTGATGGCCTGTTCGGGAAATACGCCGATATGGCCGAAAGCTGTCAAACCGAGTCTGAAATTCAGGTTCATCTGCTTGTATCTGTAACTGATGGTCCACTGATCGGGCATCTTTGGCTTTCTTGCCCAGGATCCGCGTTCGTAATCGTCGCCGGCGGTTTTCTTGCCTTTCACACGCACATAACGGGCATGGGAAAGTTTTTCCCATTCGCTTTCAGGCAGTGATTTCTGCCATACCGCCTGAGGCTCCGGACGGATCAGGATGTATTTTCCAAACCGCTCCAGCTTTTCGCGGTTGCCGGTGTCGATCAGTTCATATTCGGTCCAGTCGGTTGTGGTCAGGATTTCCATAAGAACGGAAAGTGTTAAGTGTTAAGTGTTAAGTGGAGGGATTAGCCGGCGTTTGGGAGTTTGTAGACAAGGATTCGGAGGGGGGTGTTGCCGGCATTGGTCCAGGCTCGTTGAACACCACGGAGGAGATGTATGGTGGTGTTTTCAGTAACCAAAACCGAATCCTCTCCAACCGTCAGCCTGCCTGTTCCTTCAATCACAAAAAATACCACATCCATGGGTTGTTCGTGCGGGTTCATGCCTTCACCCGGTTGAAGGGTTAAGTGGATCAGTTCACCCTGACCGGAGGAAAAGAGAATCCGTCCGTCGAATTTGAAGGGAACCCGGGGTGCATTGACCAGCAAGTCAATAGAATAAGTAGCGTTTGTTAGATCTTGCATTTGATTTTAATCTAAATACAAAGTTAATCAAATTACCCAAACAAATCTTCAATTTCCTCCCGCGACATATCTTTCAGCGGGTTCCCGGAGGGAAGGAAAGTATCGGAGAGGGTTTGTTTGCGCTGCTGTAAAATCAGCATCTTTTCTTCAATGGTTCCGGTGGTGATGAATTTGTAAGCGATTACTTTTTTATCCTGTCCGATGCGATGAGTACGATTGATGGCCTGCATTTCCGCCGCCGGATTCCACCATGGGTCGAGCAGCATCACATAGTCTGCTTCGGTGAGATTAAGCCCGGTACCGCCGGCTTTAAGCGAAATCAGAAAAAACTGGTGTGTTGGCTCCTGCTGGAACTTTTTAACCACCATTTCCCGGTTGGTTGTTGCCCCGGTGAGCAGGGAATATGGGATTCCCTCCATGTCAAAATGGTTGGCAACCAACAGCAGATGCTTGACGAAGGATGAGAAAATCAGCGTTTTATGACCCTCTTCACGGAGTGTTTGAGCCACGCGGATGATCTCCTCAAATTTTCCGCTGCTGTGCTGGTAGTCAGCATCGGCAAGCTTAGGATGGTTGGCCATCTGGCGAAGGCGGATCAGCGCTTTTAATATCATCAGGGAGGTTGCGGATGATTTTCCTGATTCGATTTGCTGGAAAACCTCATTTCTGACGGCCGATTTTTCTATATCATACCGCGAATTTTGTTCCTCTGTCATTTCGCAGTACCACTCTTCAGTGGTCAATGAAGGCAGATCGGGTTCTGCTTCGAGTTTGGTACGGCGCAGGATAAACGGTGCAACCAACTTTTTTAATCGTTCGGAGGCGTTTGGGGATGCTTCCGGGGTGTTATTGGCGGCAGAGGATGCAGGTTCATTGGTGTTGGTTTCCACCCATTTTGTAACATATCGTTTCTGAAATTTGGCCAGGGGGCCGAGCAATCCGGGATTTAGAAATTCAAGTTGCGACCAGAGGTCGGTCAGGGAGTTTTCGATGGGAGTGCCGGTGAGCACCAGGCGATGCTCCGATTTCAACTGGCAAACTGCCCGGCTGATGAGCGCCTGGGGATTTTTAATCATCTGGCTTTCATCAAGAACAATGTAATAAAACCGATACTGCATGAGGAGGTTAAAATCATTGCGCAGGGTGCCATAAGTGGTTAATATCACATCTGTTGCGCCAAAAAGCCCCACAGAGGTCGTCCGTTGCAGGCCCGTATGCTCCATAACGGTAAGAGATGGAGCGAACCGACGAATCTCATTCTTCCAGTTATGAATCAGAGATGCCGGCATAACAATGAGCGAAGCGGCATGCGGGGAATCGTTGCACGATAGCAGCAGTGCCAGCGTCTGAATCGTCTTTCCAAGCCCCATGTCGTCGGCCAGACAGCCACCAAAACGGTTTTCATGTAAAAAACGCAGCCACCGGAATCCTTCAGTTTGATACGGACGTAAAACAGCATGCAGCGTTGTTGGAATGTTTACCGGATTTGACGGATCGGGAGCCAGCCTGATTAATCGTTCAGAAAGAAGTTTGTTTTCCGGAGTTCCAAGATCTTTGATGATTTGCACATGATGCAAAGGAAGCCGGAGCTGGCTGTCAACGACCTCAGAAAAGTAGAGCAGATCGTTGTACCGTGCATACCACTCCCATGGAAGTACGACAATTTCTCCGCCGGGAAGCGGAAATTCACGAATTCCATCAAGAAGATAGGGGCTAAGTTGTATAAAAGGAACTTCACGGTTCCCGAAATAAACCACTGCTTTCACATCAAACCAGTCTTCACCCGGCTCAACACGGATGTTGCTGGAAATAGTTCCAGTGAAAAACCTCACAGGGGCACGGTTGGTGGTGATGGAAATACCCAGTTCGTTCAGGGTTGTTGCATTTACGTTCAGCCACTCGACAAGCCCGTAAAGATCAAGGTTTTCAATTCCGGATGTTCCGGGAAGGGTTAAGGTATTTTCGTTGTGCTTTATCAGTCCCGTTGACAGGCATCGGGCGATCATCCCGGCTTCCCAGGCCGAATCGCGTGTGGTTTTGGAAAACACAACCGCCTCATCGTCCATCTTCAGGTCAATAAAAACCTTTTGCGATTTCCCGGCCATGATCCGCTTCTCACCATACTGGAAATAAACTACCAAAATCGCTCTCCCCTGCCAGTCAACTTCGGCTGACAATTCAATTCCGCGCTCAGGGTTCATTTCCTGCACCTGAAATCCGGTTGCTTTTACCTGTCCGGTTTTCAGGGTTTTCATGATGAAAGTTTCAAAGTACTTTTTCTCGGCCGTGGCCGGAATGAGAATGACCTCTTTGGTTAGAAATGGTTCGATTTTTTTTCCATCAAAACCTTCCGGGAGATGAAGTAACCGTTTTTCTGCCTTAAACCAGCAAGGGTTACGACAAATTATCGCATTGCCGGGCGATTTCAGCCTGATCTTCTGGTCGTGTTGAAAAAGTTCGAGCAGATAGTTTGATCCGGCCTCTGTTTTGGTAAAACAAAACCAGGGCTCGGCCGGGTCGGGACTTCCATTCAACCGGTTTTTATAATAGACTCTTGAAGAACCCTCATGCTCGAACATGGGAATATGGTGCTGAATTGCAATCCTGAGAATTTTATCCAGTTGCCCGTCGATAAACGGGCGGATTTGAAGTGAAAGCAACTCTTCTGGCAGCGTCATTAAAAACTCTTTCATCGATGCTGTTTTCCGGCCAAACTGCCGGTGAATTTCAGCATCGGTGAATGTTTGCGATAATGAGATGATTTCGTTGAAGGCATGGGAACGATCAGCTCCTGAATCGGCGGAGGCAAACCATCTGAGCCGGTTTTGCAAAACAAACCAATCTGGTGCCTCCCGCGAAACTTCCCATGGGGTTGCAATTATGCCGAACTGCCGGTGGTGTGTGATCAGCAGAATTGCATGATCATCTGCTTTCAATCCATCCATTTCCCGATGAAAAACCCTGCCAGACTAACAATAGTGGTTAAAACCATTCCCCAGACGAGGTCGACCAGGGTAATGATCATTGGCCAGTCTTTTATGGTGGCCAGGTTGGTAAGGTCGTAGGTGGCATAGGTGATCAATCCGAATAACGCCGCCTTTACCAGCATCATGGGCAAGGCATTTTCTTTTATTCCCGGAAGTACAACAAAAACAAGTATTCCAAAGATGAACAGGAAATAGAAAATCAGCGCGGCATACCAGTTCACATCAGGCGCCATGAGAAAACCAAGGTGCTTTTTGTAAAACGAACGTGAAATCACGCCCAGCCAAAGCAGATCAACCGCAAAAAAGACGGCCAGCGTGGCAAAATAGAGTTTAAGGTAATAAATCATGAGGAATAATTTGCATGGTTCAAAGGTAAGGAAATTATTGCCAACGAATCTTATATTCCTGTTTAATCCCGTTAATGTTTTGAAAATAACAACTTGCTTCTTTTTGCCAGCCACCACGCCATAAATCCGCTGATGAGGATAAAGAGGGTGGCCAATCCAACCAACGGAACCACCAATATATAAAACGGACCGAGAATGGGCTCGAAAATACGCCCGGTATGAATTTCAAGGCAGGTGTTCCAAAGCGAAATGGGACTTGCTTCAATTACAGACTGTGGTAACTGGGAGAAAGGGTTATTGCCCTGCAGGGCGAACATTCCTTGGGCGAAATCAAAAACAACACTTGAAGAGTCGTTGCATTTGACATATCCGGCAACGCTGACATTTCCAAATGGAGGCCCTGTGTCGTTGTTGCCAGCAAACGCTGTTCGGGTAATGGCATCCAGGATGTGGCCGGAAGCTGGTTCCCATTCATAAATGCCACTGAATGAACCCACAAGATACCTTCCTGACCCGGTTTTCTCAAAAACATTGATTCCCATAACGCTCACAGGCGGTTGCACTTCGAATAGTTTCAAATCACTGCGGAAATGATCATCGGAATAATAAATACCTTCGCTCGTAGCTACCAGATATCGATCCTGTACCTTATCGTACAAAACATCGCGAAACCGGTCGAACCATGGATTGGGGTTGTCGAGTTCGGTATATTTTATCTTACCAACTCTTTCTCCTGCAATGGGAATAAGCAGAGGAGGCCGGAGAAACATGCCTGTGGCCGTGTTGAGCAGCAGGATGAGGATGACCCATGATCCGGCAAGGTTGTGCCATTTAAGTGAAGACCTGTTGAAGTGTTTCAGTTTCGACCGCAGCAGGTCATCTTTCATGCTTTTCAGCAGGTAGGGTGCGAAGAAATAAATCAACCCGGTGATGCAAAGCATGATGAATACGATGCCGGCGCCATCAACGATCAGTTTCCCTGCAGTCCCGTATATTTCACCGCTATGAATAACCCAGAGTGTCTTGAAAAGGTCAACTTTCCCGTCACTGTTCTCCCCTTTTGGAACAGTAATTTCAAAAAAGTTCTGAAAACCTGAATTGCTGGTGGCATAAAAAAGATTTGACCGGGTCATTACCAGCAGACTGTCGCCTTTTTGCAGAATTTTAACTACCCGAACTGATTTAGCAGGCAGAATAACTTTTTCCCATCTGTGGTGTTGAAAATGATACAGCCCGAAAAGAGTCCCTGCAAAGAGACCCGAAACCGGCGACCATGACAGAGAATTTATTTTTCGGTTATCAACTCCTTTGGGAAAGCCGGCGTTCATGTCATGAAACGACCGGAAGGAGCTGTTGGTGAGCCACACCCCGATGTTTCCGAAAACCAACACGCTGTCGCCTCCCGATTTCACCGATCCTTTTACCGCAGCCAGGTTCCAGTTGTTGTAGCGGTATCCCGGGGGTAGGAGTTTCCGACTGAGATCGAATCGCGACAACGAATCCCTGTGGTTAAGCACAATTCCCGAAACTGCAAAAAGCAGGATGAACAAGGTGGCAAAGAGGCTAACCCATTTGTGGTATTTCCGGAAAAACTTCACGGTTTGATGATTGTAACAGGTTACTGTTTTTTCATAAAACAGCTGTGCACCATCCCGTCGTTGCCTTGTTCAGAATGAACCTCGTATCCTGCTGCAACCATCTTTTCAATCATGGGTGAGGGGGGAAACGGGGTGATGATTTCAAAGATTTCTTCCGGTTGCAATGCAGCACATTCTTGTTGAACCTGCTCCAGCGGATGCAGGCCCTGGGCCAGCAATGGCCTGGCATCCAGTGATCGTTTAATATTTTCCTTTTTTAACCATTCGGGGGTGTTCATATTTTCTTTTTTTTCACCGGGTTGAAACCCGGTGTTGGTTAATGTTTGCGGGTTAATAAAGTGTTAATTGTTTTTACGATAAGAGAGCAATCGCTGATCGCCACTGATCTTGCGTTTTTCCGTCAGATCCTGCGACATTTCGAGTGTTCCCAGGTATTCGCCATTTTCGTTGCGAAGGGCGAAATATTCGATGTGGATAAACTTTCCGCCCATTTGAATCCAGAAAGGGGCGCTGTCGGCTTTGCCACTTTTAAAATCAGCCACAATCTGATCAACAACATGAACACTTGAAGGCGGATGACACATCCGCACATCACGGCCCAAAATTGCCCGGTTACGGTCGAAAATCCGCTCTTTTCCCTGGGAGAAATATTTAACCTTGTCGTTTCGGTCAACAAATGTGAGATCGACAGGCAGGGTGTTGAGTATGGAAAGCAGCTCCTCAGAGGTGAATTTTCCGCTGGGAAGATTGATGGAGCCCTCTTCGGCTGAGGTTTCTTCTATAATTTCCACCCCTTGTGGTTTCCAGGCGATGGTTGGATCATACAGGCAATAGCCTATTTCATTGGTTTGCCGGTAGATTTGATACCAGTCTGTTTCTGTAAGTTTATCAAGGGCCATCGGAAAGAGAATCTCCTCTTCTTTCATGATCATGTCGGTAATGGCTTTGGCCGCCGGGGCCAGGTGGAGTTCCACCTTCATCTGGATCATCTCCGGGGTAAATTCGCCCGGCATGTTGAGCGCATTTATGGCATTCTTAAGCAGGTCGCGGGTTTCGTCGTGTTTGCCCCACATAACTGTTGGCGGGCCTGTGATTCCGTATTTCTCAAGAAATGGAAAAAGGAGGTTTTCTTTGCGGCGATAGTGTTTGTCAACATCCATCAGTTTGTTGAAAAGACCTTTCAACGTATTCAGGAGCTTTTCTGGTTCTGATCCTGAAAGCCCGGTTTCCGTCAGGGCAAAAAGTGCATGAAGTTCTCTGACAACCTTTTCCAATTCACGGTTTTCTCCTTTAAAGGTGTCGACCGGATGGCCTGGCGCCACAATCTTCATTCCCGAAAGGTCAATATGCCCTTCCAATGCCTGGCTGTGGATGTCGCATAGCCGCAAAACCTCCGATTCGGGAAGACCTTCGCTGATCAGTTCCTGTTCTACCTCAACTACTTCACCATAGGGTATTTTGGTCAGAAGTTCAATCATGCGGGCTTTCACCGCTTCCGGTGCAACGCCATCGTGCAGTTGCAGAATCATGTGTTTAAGCAGATCTTTTCTGCTCCGGGAGTTGTTTATTATTTCGCTCATAAAAAGTTAGTGTTTATATCATTGACGTGGCCCCAGACTAAAGTCTGGGGGTGAGGGCTATCCTTTAATCATCGTTAGTACCATTTTGAACTTTTCCAGCGCATTTACTGCGTGAGGAATTCCGGCCGGCATGATGACAGCCTCGCCGGTGGATAAAATAAATTGTTCTTCGTTGATGATAATTTCGGCTTTTCCTTCAATCACCTGCAACAGCGCGTCGTAGGGTGCTGAATGGGTGCTCAGGCGCTGGCCATGGTCGAATGAGAACAGGGTTACCGTGCCAACCGGACGGTCAATAACCCGTTTGCTGATGATTCCCCCGGTTGAGTATTCTACTTTTTCGGGAAACCGGAACACGTTTGAGTGTTCAAAAATGCTTTTTTCCATAGTTGTTTGTTTTTATCACCTAACTGAAGTCCGGTGATGGTTAAGTCCAGTCTTCTTCAATAATTTCTCCCTGAACGCTAATAATCGCCTTTTTAATGGGAACATTCCGGCCTGCATTGGTACGTGCCGACTGGGCCATGTGAAGCAGGCTGCCGCAGCAAGGAACTTCCATCATCACCACGGTGAGCGAGTTGATTTTGGTATCAGCAATCATGGAGGTTAATTTCTGGAGGTATGATTCTTTGTTGCTGTCGAGTTTCGGACAGGCAATTGCCAGGGATTTGCCTTTGAGAAACCGGGAATGGAAATTTCCCATGGTAAAGGCGGCGCAGTCGGCGGCAAGCACCACATCGGCATTTTTGAAGTAGGATGCCTGCGGGTTTAGTAAATGTAGCTGAACCGGCCACTGGCGCAATTCGGATGGAATTTCCTGTTGAACCGCTTTGCTGTGCGTTTCAACAGGTGCCGGAACAACGCTTTCAACGCGGAAATCCCTGGCCATTGAGCCAGGGCACCCGCATTCCCCATTTGAATGTTGTTCTTTTTTTTCAGGACTCATTGTAATGTTGTTTTCTTTTAAATAATCGATCGCTTGTTGCAAAAATTCGGTTTCGTTGTGGTCGCGCAGGTGATCCAGATGGGCGAGAATGGTGTTCCTTCCTTTTGGAACCATGATTTCCATCACCTTGCGTTCATCATAGGGAGCTGCCTCGCGTTCAATGATGTCTATGGCACCTTCGGGGCAATGACCGATGCATGCACCCAGTCCATCACAAAACAGATCGCTGATCAGTCTGGCTTTCCCGTCAATGAGCTGCATGGCTCCTTCATGACAATTTGGAATGCAAATGCCACAGCCATTGCATTTTTCTTCATCAATCTGAATAATTTTCCGCTTCATATTTATATATGTAATTAGGTATTTGATTGCCTCATTGTGGGCAAAAAAATTTAGAGGTACGATTGCAATGTTTGTTCGTTTAAAAACTTTTTGAATTCAGCGGTTAGTTTATTCACAACGGTTCCCATCAAACATTTGTCGAATCCACACAGATCGTAAGATAACGGGCATTCCCCTATGTCAAGCTGTCCCTCGATAGATTGATAAATATCCAGCAGACTGACATTTTTGGGTTCCATTTTCATCGAAAATCCACCTGAAGGACCCCTTACCGATTTCAGCATGTCGTTCTTAACCAGGCGTTGTAAAACTTTTGCGATATGATTCTTTGAAAATCCTGTAATTTCGGCGATCTTTACCGCATTGATTCCATTTTCAGATCGCGCAATCAAAACCATGCTGTGAATTGCGATTGAAGAGGCTTCGGATAAGGCAAAAATCTTTGACATAAATCATTCAAGTATTTGAATACGCAAATGTAGATACAATTTTTCTAACTTTTACAAAAATGTAGAAATAATTTATAATATCATATAAAATGTTGTAAATCAAAATAATGAATAAAGCACAAACACCAATTCCGCACGATTTATTTAAACTCGAACGATGAAAACTGTTTATTTATTCACACTGATTTTGGGTTTTCCGGGGTTTTGTCGGAAGAAAAATAGAAGATTTTGTAGTTAACCCTGCCGGAAACCATTATCGCATGAATCTTGACAAGAATAATTGATAATCAGGAGTTTATATGGCTGAAATCCGCAGTCCGGATGAGATCCGTGTGGTGAAGAGTATAAAAAATTGAACACAGCTGATTTTATGGTCAAAGTTATTTCAAGTTTACAGAACCCGCTTGTAAAAAATGTGCTTCTGCTTAGCGACAAGCCCCGTGCCCGGAAAGAACAAAACCGGATTGTGATTGAAGGTTATCGTGAGATCCGACTTGCCATTATGGGCGGGTTCAACATCACCAATCTTTTTTACGCACCCGAACTGATTTCAACCGCCGAAGTTGCGTCGCTTGATCTGCCGGGCAATCACACAGAATTGGCGGAAGTCACAACAGATGTGTTTAACCGGATGGCTTACCGAAAAGATGCCGGCGGTGTTATTGCCCTGGCTGAACCCAGAAGACTCAGGTTTGAAGACCTTCATCCCGGCAGCCAACCCCTTCTGCTTGTGCTTGAAACAGTTGAAAAACCGGGCAACCTTGGAGCCCTGCTCCGCACTGCCGACGCGGCCAATCTCGATGCGGTGATCATTTGCGATCCGCAAACTGACATCTACAATCCAAACGCCATACGTTCAAGTATCGGCTGTATCTTCACCATGCCGGTCGTTACAGCTTCATCCGACGAGGCCATTGCATGGATGCGCAGGGAGGGAATTAAAACCTTCGGAACAGCGCTATCAGCCAAAGATCATTATCACCATGCTGATTTCAATCAGCCGGCGGCCATCATCATGGGATCTGAAGCAAACGGATTGAGCCAGACTTGGCTTGAGGGGGCCGTCGCTCTCATTAAAATTCCGATGATGGGCAAGATTGACTCGATGAATGTTTCGGCATCAGCCGCCATTGTGATTTTTGAAGCCAGGAGGCAACAGGGGTTCCGGTAGGTTTATTTGTATTTTTCGTCGGCAGGTTTCATTGATAAAAAGCCTTTGGGCATTTTGCTTTTGAAGTCGATGAGTTTGCCAGTAACCGGGTGACGGATCGAAAGATAGAAGGCATGCAGCCGAATCCGGCGCTCGTAGGTTGCATCAGCGCCATAACGCCGGTCGCCGACAACGGGGCACTGCATTTCCGACAGATGAACGCGTATCTGGTTCTTGCGTCCTGTTTCCAGCTCCACCTCCAGCAACGCGTAATCGGGGGTGCGATCCATCACACGGTAATGGGTTATGCCCAGTTTGGCCCCCTCCTCCACCTTTACTGAATATACCCGTTGGTCGTGACCTTCGACCAACCAGCTCCGGATGGTCCCTTTGTCCTCTTTCGGTTGTCCCTCCACCAGTGCATAGTACAATTTTTTCGTATCCATCCAGTGATTCTTGATCTCCTCCTGAAGTTTCTCACTCTTGGCAAACAGCAGGATTCCCGAAACCTCTCTGTCGAGCCGGTGAACAACAAACAAACGCTCTTTCCCTTTTGAATTTTCTTTCACATAGGCAGCCATCTGCTGGTAGAAAGAGGTACCGCCAAGTCCCCGGTCGCCAATGGTGAGTAAACCCGCCGGTTTAACGGCCACGAGTATTGCATTATCTTCAAAAAGAACCTGGTAAGGCGGTTTAACTTTATTAATCTTGACGACCTGTTTAACGTATTCAACCGAATCGCCCGGCTTGAGCAACGCGGCTGGGTTGGTGACCATTTTTCCATTCACCCGCACATTGCCATGTACGATTTTGTTCTTCACCGTGGTTTTTGATGCCGATTGAAGTTCAGCAAGCAGGTGATCCAGCAGGGAGGTATCTTTTGATATTTTAACTTTCATAAGTTGGTAATGAGGGAAATGTGGCAAAGATACAACATGTTTTACCATCCATTATGAGCAGATTATCAACTTTTTGCGCTCATTTGAAAATTTATCGTACCTTTGCACACCTTTAAAAATCGTATAAAACATGCCATTAAACAAGCTTAGAAATATAGGAATTGCGGCCCACATCGATGCCGGAAAGACCACTGTTACCGAACGAATCCTGTTTTTTTCAGGAACGAATCGCAAAATGGGGGAGGTGCACGACGGAGCAGCCACCATGGACTTTATGAAACAGGAGCAGGAGCGCGGCATCACCATCGCCTCCGCTGCCATCACCTGTGCCTGGAAAGGTCACCAGATCAACCTGATCGACACTCCCGGACACGTTGACTTTACCATTGAGGTAGAGCGCTCCCTGCGCGTAATCGACGGCATGGTGGCCGTTTTTTGTGCCGTTGGAGGAGTTGAGCCTCAGAGCGAAACTGTGTGGAATCAGGCCGACCGTTATCGGGTGCCTCGTTTTGCTTTTATCAATAAAATGGACCGCACCGGTGCCGATTTCCCGGCCGTGGTTGCCCAGATGAATAAATATCTCGATGCCAATGCTGTTCCTTTCCATGTTCCGATGGGAGCCGAAGAGCATTTTGAAGGTATCATCGATGTTATTTACCGTAAAGCCTATATGTTCAGGGAGATGGAGCAGATAGAGGCTGAAATTCCGGAAGAATACAAGCAAAAAACCGAAGAGGCACGTGCCTGGGCCGTTGAAAAGCTTGCTGAATTCAACGATGAAATCATGGATTTATTCATGGAAGATAAGGAAGTAGCCCCTGAGCTGATGAAGAAAGCGCTGCGGGAAGCGACCCTCAAGTTGTTGATCACTCCTGTGTTTTGCGGTGCTGCCTATAAAAACAAAGGTGTTCAGATGTTGCTTGATTCGGTGGTAGATTATCTTCCATCCCCGGTGGATGTAGGAGCTGTGACCGGTACCGACCTTGACGATCCGGAAAAACTTCACACATGCCATCCCTCACCAAAGGAGCCATTTTCGGCCCTGGCATTCAAACTGATTCACGACCCCTTTGTTGGCCAACAAACATTCACCCGTATCTTTTCGGGAACCATCAGAAGCGGAATGCAGGTTTTCAATGCCACCAAAGGCAAGCACGAACGTATTGGCCGGATTTTCAGAATTCATGCCAAAGACCGGGAAGAAATTTCGGAAGCCGGCCCGGGCGATATTGTGGCGCTCATCGGCATGAAAGTCACCAAAACCGGCGATACCCTGTGCGGCGACGAGCACCGTTTTTTGCTTGAAACCATTCACGTTCCGCCCAGTGTCATTGAGTTGAAAATAACTCCGGCCAAGCGTGCCGACCAGGCCAAACTTGGAGAAGCGCTTCACAAACTCACCATGGAAGATCCCTCCTTCAATGTCCGTTTTGACGATGAAACCGAGGAAACGGTCATTGCCGGCATGGGTGAGTTGCACCTTGAGATCATTGTTGACCGGTTGTTAACTGAATTTAAAGTTGAAGCCATCGTGGGTGAACCTGCTGTAGCCTTCCGCGAAACCATCACCAGCGAAGTTGAAACGAACTACAAACATTCGAAGCAAACGGGAGGCAAGGGCCAGTTTGCCCATGTGCTGATGCGTATGGAACCGAATGAAGGCAAGGGGTATGAATTTGTCGAAAAAATTAAAGGCGGAAACATTCCGGCAGAGTATATCCCATCTGTTAACAAGGGGATTTTAAAAACCCTTGAGCGCGGTGTGATGGCCGGATATCCGGTGGTTGATGTGAAAGTGGTACTGCTTGATGGCAGTTTCCACCCCGTCGACAGCTCCGACATGGCATTCCAGACATGTGCTTCCATTGGATTCAAACAAGGGTTTATGAAAGCGGATCCCGTGCTGCTTGAACCCATGATGAAGGTTGAAGTGAACACTCCCGACGAATACATCGGCGATGTGGTGGGCAATCTCAATCGCCGTCGCGGTAAAATTGAAGCCATGCGCCGTTACCGCAAGGGATCACAAAAGGTCAATGCATTTGTTCCACTGATGGAGATGTTTGGCTATGCGACTCAGTTGCGCAATATCTCAAGCGGCCGCGCCAACTATTCCATGGAATTTTTCAAATACACTCCCCTGCCAAAATTGCTGCAGGAAGAGGTGTTGAAAAAAATTGCCGACGAAAAGAAGGCGGCTAAATAGTCGGGGGCATTAACCTCTTATATAATGAGGCATTTCAGCGGGAATTTCAAGCGAAAGTTCGATGATTCCCCTGAATTCTCCCTCTTTGAACCAGGGTGACTGGTAAAGGATCTTCTTCTTACCCTTTTTTTCGATGGTGTAAACGTTTTTCTGACCGGTTGTCATGATTTCCATGATCTTTTTGCGGGAAGTTTCATTGTGACACGCCAGCAGGTCCTGTCCGATCAGGCTGCTGCCTCCGTCTTTTTCATATTGTGTGATGGCTCTTTCATTCATATAGATAATTTTTCCCTGCGCATCACTGACGATGACATTGCCGTCGAGCTTTTCGATCCATTCCATACTTTGTTTTTTTGGCGAAGGTAGGTGGTTTTATCATGAGTAAATGGGTGAGCAGGGGTTCCGAATGATTTAAATATTTCGGGTCCTTCACAAAGAATTAAACCGCAGAGGCGCAGAGGCGCAAAGAAGTTATGAACAATTGTACCACTATTTCATGAAAACCCGATTAATTCAAAATTCATGAAAAATGGAATACAATAAAATTTCCGGGATCATTCTCGATACCTGCATCACCGTGCATAAAATTATGGGTCCAGGTCTTCTTGAATCAATTTATGAACAATGCCTGATGAAAGAATTTGAGCTCAGAAATGTTAATGCGAAGCACCAGGCACCAATTTCCTTGAAATACAAAGGATATGAATTATCAAGGGAACTTAGAATAGACATTCTTGTTGAAAATGAAATTATCCTTGAGCTTAAATCCACAGAAATTATGCATCCTGTTTATGAAGCTCAAATCATTTCCTATCTGAAATTGACCAATAAAAAACTTGGGTTTCTGGTTAATTTTAATGTCCCTGTTTTAATAAACGGGTTTAACCCGACTTGCACCCCAAGCTTCGGAACTTAGCCTGTGCCAGGTGGTTCG
>DYQT01000269.1 GCA_020719165.1 Draconibacterium orientale
ATTTGAACCAAAGTTATCTGTTTTGATGTTCGTTCGACAAAACGAGAGGACTATTATTGAAAAACGTTACAAATTTGAATCGGTTGGAGGCTATCCGGAAAATTGATTCGCAAAAGCCCCGGGGGAGGTTCCTTCTGCTTTTTTAAAGGCGGTAAAAAAGGTGTTTCGTGATGAAAATCCGGAAAGCAAGCCAATTGCTTCCAGGGTCACTTCATTGGCCTTGCCCTCTTTGATAAGGTGTTTGGCATGTTTTATACGCCATGCATTCCTGTAGTCGTTAAAGGATTGTTGTTTTTCTTCCCGGAAATAATAGGCAAGATGGTGGACAGGGATTTTAATTAGTTTCGACAGGTAAGCAAGGTTGCACTCGGAGTGAAGATAGGGTTGAAGTTCTTTCATACAGGAATCCGCTTTCTGCCCGATGCTAAAAAGGTAATCCGGCTCAAGATTCAAAAGGTTCCTTTTTGCCTCTCCCGGCAGCGAATCCGAAGCTATTCCAAGAGGCTTCAAAGATGTCTTTGATTCGGGAAACCGGGGCAATCCATATAAAATGCCAGGAAAAAAGAATGGTAAGGTAAGCAAACCTGTAAGTCCTAATCCCGACAGTACCTGTAAAAGGTCAAAAGTGAAAAAATATTTTAAATCCTTATTTAAAATGGACTCCAGCAAGACCAACATATGGCTGACAACCAGCACAAATGTAATAACCAGCAGGTAGGAAAGCCATTGCGTTATATAATGTTGTTGGGAAAGAACCTGCGATTTTCCCCTCTGTTTATTATATTTCAGAAATATTCCGGCGGCCCAGCCTGCATAGGCCAGGATTAAAACCGGACGGCTGAGAAAAATCACCGAATTGGGTAACAGATTCTGCAAAAATGTAGCTTGATATGCTACCACGTAATCTGGGTTTTCAACCAGCTTTGTTGCAATGAGAACCTTGTGCGACCAGGAACTGAAAATGTGAGGGAAAGCTGCAATCAGGAATATCAGCGCCGGCAGCAGGTGCCACATGTCTCTCGCTTTCAACTGCGACTGGTCTGTTAAAATGCTACGCACATATAGGTATAACGCAGGGCCTGTGAGATATGACAGAAAACCGATATTGACAAAAACGATGCTGACCAGACTGACCGATTTTGAATAGAAGATGGAATATTGAATGAAGCCATAAAGACTTATCAGTAAAAAAAAGGCACCCAGATAAATGGAAGATGGATATTTCCTTGCATTGAAATATAACAGAATTACAGAAAGAAAGATACCGATAACAGATAATGACAGAAGCACTTTAGTCTGATTTATACGACAAATTTACGCATTAAACAGAGCATTTCCCGACTTTCATCAAATTTCCTGTTATCCTGTTGAAAATCGTTATATTTTTGATCCGTATGATGAGCCTTAACTTTCTCGAGGATATAAAAACCGGCCCGCTGATCCTGTTGGTCGTTTTGTTGATGCTTTATCCCGGGATAATGTTTTCCCAGGAAACGACCATTGTGCTTGACTCTTCAGCCCTTTCAAAGAAAAACATTCGTGCCATTCGTACAATGATTCCTCCTAAAATCGATGGCCGCCCTGATGATGTGGCATGGAAAACCGCACCGGTGGCGGGAGATTTCGTGGAATACGGCCCGCGGAACGGCACCCTGCCGGCGTTACGCACAGAGATCAGGTTTGTTTACGATGATATGGCGCTGTACATTCTTGCAGTGATGTACGACCCCCGGCCCGACAGCCTCTGCAAAGAACTTGGCCGTCGCGACCAGATTGAAGCGCTGAATACCGATTACATCTCGTTTGACATTCTTCCATACAACGACGGTTTGAACATGTATGAATTCAAAGTGAGTCCCTCGAACCTGCAAAACGACTGCAAATATTCCGCCATCGGGCAGGATATTACCTGGGACGCAGTTTGGGAAAGCGCAACATCCATCACCGACTCATCATGGATTGCCGAAGTGAAAATTCCCTATTCAGCCCTGCGTTTTCCGAAGATCGAAAACCAGGTATGGGGGATCAACATGTGGCGGAACTTCCATCGGCAGCACGAGTACTCCACCTGGTCGTGGGTTGACAATAAATCGCAGGACATTTTCCGCTACTATGGCACCCTCACGGGAATACACAATATCAATCCCCCGGTAAGGCTCTCATTTTCACCGTATCTCTCGGGATATCTTGAGAAAAATCCGGAAAACAAATACTGGTCATGGCTTCTACGCGGAGGGCTTGATATCCGTTATGGCCTTAATGAGAGCTACACGCTCGACATGATGCTGATACCGGATTTCGGACAGGTACAATCGGACGACCAGGTGCTTAATCTCACTCCCTTTGAAATCAGGTATGATGAAAAACGGCAGTTCTTTACCGAGGCAACAGAACTTTTCGACAAATGCGAAATCTTCTATACCCGGAGAGTCGGAAGTACGCCGAAAAACTTCGGCCTGCCTTACGACAGTCTTCGCCAAAACGAGAAGGTAACGAAAAACCCCGACCAGACGCGTATCATTAATGCCACCAAAATTTCAGGAAGAAATGCAAAGGGCCTGGGAATAGGATTTTTCAACGGCATCACCACCAACACCTGGGCAAGTGTTCAGGATACCATCACCGGATTGTCGCGCAGGATTTTGACCCAGCCATTTACCAACTACAATGTGATGGTTTTCGACCAAAACCTGAAAAACAACTCCTATGTTACCCTGATCAACACCAACTATTGGGCCCCGGATGATGGTTATTCCGCCAATGTCACCGGTGCTGAGACCAGCATTAAAAACAAGAAAAGCACCTTCCAGGTGTATGGCCGTTTCAACCTGAGCCAGAAATATACGAAAGGCATCAGTCCTGAATTCGGGCATCAATACACGGTGGCATTGTCGCGACCGACCGGACGATTCCAGTATCAGCTGCTCCGCCAGGAAACTAGCAATACCTACGATCCCAACGACATGGGTTTTTTGGCTTACAACAACGAAATCTATAACAGGGTGCAACTTTCCTATTTTACCTTCGACCCGTTCTGGATCATCATCAACTCACAAACCGACTTCCAGGCAATCTATTCAACACTTTACAAACCAAACAGTTTTAAAACCCTTGAATTTGCCCTCAACAACACAACCACCTACCTGAAATACTGGATCAGTTCCTTTTCCATCGGCATACAACCCATGGGATTCAGGGACTATTATGAACCCCGCGTATGGGGCCGCTTTTACAAAAAGCCGTGGAATTATTACGATGAATGGCGGTTTTCGTCCGACAACCGGAAAACATTCCGTTACCAGCACTATTTTTCCTACCGGTACAGTAGCGGCAACAACAATGTGACATGGTCATTCGGGATCACGCCACGGATACGTTTCAGCGACAAGTTATCGGTAACGCTGGGCTTGCAGTATGAAAGCGACTTGAACAATTACGGATGGGTAAATACCGGTGTTGATTCGCTGGCGAACCTGACTATTTTCTTTGGCCGGAGAGACATCACTACCGTTAGCAACATCCTGGATGCCCGATACATTTTCAACACGAAAACATCGCTGACCCTCCGGGCACGACACTACTGGTCGCAGGCCAACTATCTTTCCTTTTACACCCTGAACCCGGATGGTTCCCTAACGGGCTCAGGTTTCATCGACGGAGAGAACATCAATTTCAATGCCTTTACCGTCGACCTGCAGTTCGTTTGGTATTTCGCCCCCGGAAGCGAAATGAGCGTAGTGTGGAAGAACGCGATCAACACGTATAACGACCAACTTGTTCACAACTACTTCACCGACTTTGGCAACACCATAAACGCTCCGCAATCAAACAGTTTTTCGGTTAAGGTTCTCTATTATCTCGATTACCTGAACATCAAAAGGGTCTTTTCAAAAAAACAGAAGACAAACACCCAATAACCTGTTTTTTCCTATCTTCGTAACCCAATAATAATCATTATGAAACATATAG
>DYQT01000270.1 GCA_020719165.1 Draconibacterium orientale
TATCCAAATGTACTAAAAAATCACTTGACCGAAAGGGATAAGCAGTAAAGATAAATTGATTGACGATTACCCGGTCGCCAGTGTCAGATTTAAATCTATATCTGGCATCCCAATCACATCAGTTTATTTTCGAGGGTAAAAGCAAAGTTCGACCATAATTATCCTGAGCACAATTGTGGAAAATCGTAAATGCATTTTACGGAAAACCACACATCATTTTCAGTTACTCCAATTTTATCAGCTTCCTTGTCTCGCTGGCTGATCCGCTGATGACATGAATTATATAAATCCCCGGCCGCAAACTTTCAACTGTGAATATATGCTTTCGCTCACCGGCCATGACTTCTGAAAGAACTTTGACGCCATTCATTCCGAACATCTCTACTTTAGTCATCTCTGATACGGTATTTGCTGTGAGCTCAAGGGTGAAGGTGCCATGTGCGGGATTGGGATACAAGCGCACATTTTTATTTTTTAGCAGTTCAGGCGCTGTTTCCTGAACCCCGCCAATAGTTACCGCCTTGTTTACCAACGGATTATTTAAAGTAAGACAGTATTCATCAATGGTAGTGATAACCCCGTGCAGGTATCCCTCGTAATTTACCGTGGTACCCGGCAGATAAACAATGTTTTGTCCCGCGATCATCGTGGCAGACCCTCCGCTGTTGACCGTGAATGTTTTACCGTTTCCGGCCACATAAACCGTCTGAATGGCATCATAGCAATCAGCATCCCCGGCCCCGATCGTACCTGTTGGCAACTCAAGATTCATGGGTACTACCGTGATGCCCATGTCCGGTGAAGTTTGCCCGTTTCCACAACCGTTGGTTCCGTAAACACTGATATTTCCAGAGGTTGCAAGGCTCGAATAGTCAACCGAAATGGTGCCTGGTTGTACAACGTTAAATGTTGCTCCGGGAGGAAGACTCCAATGGTAACTAGTAGCATTGGCAATGGGAGTGACCGAATACACAATGCCTGTTTGGCCGGCCTTAGCGTGGGTTGGTCCCGAAATAATTCCGGCAGGGTCAGGCAAATCATGATCGGTTGCGCCAACGAAAACAGGAGGGGACACAAACTCGCATCCTGCTCCATTCATAATGGTTACGGTATAAGTACCCGAAGAAAGATTGAATGCGGCTGAACCGGTTTGTCCATCGCTCCACAGGTAGGTTGTCAATCCGCCGGCGCCACCCTTGATTGTAGTGGTTATTGTGCCGTTGAATGCACCCTCGCAGGAAGCCATCACGGAGGTAGTCTCCATACTGATTTCAGAAGGTTGAACGACCACCCAGCTTTCAACCTTGGTGCATGGTCGGCCATCGGTAACCGTCACCGTGTAAACTCCTGCCGAAAGGCCGCTGATATCGCGGGTGAAAGCTCCGTTGCTCCAATTGTAGGATGCAACATATTGAAAATAATTTGTAACCGACAGTGTCAGGGATCCATTGGCGTCCCCATTACACGATATCGGTTGAGAATAACCCGAAATCAGGATTTCATCGCTCACCGTAACACTTGCTGAACCAGAATAGACCAGATTCGGAGGGTAAAGAATAGACAAAAAATAGGTTCCGGAATGATACCCGGGTGTTCCAACGTAAATTTCAGGATTCTTTTCGTTGGAGGTCCATGATCCAGTGGGATCCGTCCAACTGAATATCGCCCCGGCAATATCACATCCCGGCGCGCCACCACAATAGAGGTAAATCGGTTCTCCATAGCAAACAGATGGTGGTTCAACGTATTGGCCCCTGACCGCTATGGCCGAAACCAGCAAGATGCACATGATGATCAGAGAGTGGAATTTCTTTTGAAAAGAGTATTTGATTGAAATTGTTTTCATACCTGCACGCAATTATAGTTGACATATTGTTATAACCCAACAAATATACTGCTTTGAAGGTAGAAAGTCAATGCAATAGATTCATTATTATTTTAATAAGTTCATCAATGATCTTTTAAGCGAATAAGCAATCATTGTTATAGATTTTATACTGCTCTAATAAACATTATCTTAACCTATCATTTTAAATACATTCTAAATTGAACTCAGGTTTGAGGAAAGCAAATAAATAACAGCCACCGTCGCTCTGCCGCAATTCACGGCACAAGTAACAGTGGCTCAGCTACAAGTATCGGCAATTGCCCTTGTAGTAAATGACTGAAAGTGGCTGGATTTGTACTACCTGGAGAGAGTGCTCAATGCAGCCTGCCATGCCGGTCGTGCTGTCGCCCAGGTTCCCTTGAAATATTTATCGCTTACATTTGATTCCAGTGTTCCGGCAAGTCCGGCAACGGTTTTTACAGTACTTGCAGTTTTAGCATCTTTAATCCATTTGCTTTTTACCGAACCCCATCCGGCATCCATCGCAGTCGGGAGCAATCCTGCCTCCAATGATTGCAAGGCGGATGAAGCGCCGGCAGCATCCTTGACGCCATTGGTTTTCGATATAAAATCACCTTTGTTCTTCTTGAATGAATCGGTGAAGGCTTCGTCAGAAATATTGCTGGTAAGTTGTCCGATTATACTCCCGATACTCGCCTGAGTTGCTCCAGTTTCCGTTTTTACAGCCTGTTCAACTTTTCTGGTATCCGTAGAGGGCAACTTAATATTTTGTGCCTGAATCACATAGCAACATATTATCACCAATAGGAAAATAAATGCTCTTTTCATTTTAAAGAAAAATTAAAAGTTATAGAATTTTTATTCTTTTTCAAATCCGAACTTCCAGGTAATTGCAGCCAAAATTGCACCAAGGATCGGAGCAACAAAAAACAGCCACAACTGTGCGAGCGCTTTCCCTCCTGCAAAAATCGCGGGGCCAAGGCTCCGGGCGGGATTCACAGATGTTCCAGTTACAGGAATTGTTACAAGGTGGATCAACATCAGGGTAACACCAATAGCCAGTCCGGCCATTACACTGTTGCCATACTTTGAGGTTGTAGCAAGGATCACAAAAATAAAAAGAAATGTCATAACAGTTTCTATGACAAACGCACTCAGGGCATTATATTCACCAAGGTAGCCTTCGCCCCATCCGTTTGAGCCGAGCGCCCATTCATTCATGGCAAACCCCGGCTTCCCGGTTTGGATGAGATAAAGCACCCCTGCCCCCAAAATTGCGCCCAAACATTGCGACAGAATATACATGAGGGCATCCTTCGCCTCAATTTTACCAGCAACAAGAACGCCTATGGTGACTGCCGGGTTGATGTGGCACCCTGAAATTCCGCCAATGGCATAAGCCATGGCAACAACAGCAAAACCAAAAGCGATGGAAATACCCAATAATCCAATACCACTTGGACCGAATTGTACAATGCCTGCTATAACTGCCGACCCGCAGCCAAAAAGAACAAGACTAAATGTTCCGATGCATTCTGCCAGATACTTTTTCATGGTGTTTTAGTTTAAATGAATAATCAGTGGGGAAATAATCATGCATAATGATCTATTTCGACAACTAAATTAAACTAAAAAATCAACCCGGCAACTATTTCAGCTTGTAAATTATGCCAATGTTTGCATAGGTGGAGTTAAATCCGACCTCGCCATTGATTCCGAATGTTTTGTTGAAAAAGTAAGAGGTGCCAAAAAAGATTCCGAAATAAGGGTAAACGGGCGTAGATCCACTGCTGCCGATATTTGAATCTACACTGTAAATGCTGAATCCTATTCCAAGGGGAACTCCTCCATAGGTATCAAGCCCCTCAACATCCCAACCATAATGATAAGCGCCTCGCGCTCCGATTACGAAATTCACCCATGATTCGTTCCACCCCTCGCCATAACGATGGGTAAAAAATGAAAAAGCAGATTCCCCTCCCAGGGTAATCACCCCGGGCCCAAGGTCCCACATTCCGGTTTCAAAGGAGGCCTTCAAGGCAGGTCCAAAGCCAAATCCATTGCCAAAAGAATGTGTTGCCGGGCCAACTCCCGCATTGATAACCCAG
>DYQT01000271.1 GCA_020719165.1 Draconibacterium orientale
CTCAATGAACAAACTTTTCCAACGTCAGCTAAATATTACATACCTTTTGTTCCTGATCGTTTGTTTCCTGTCGTGCCAGCAGGGAGAACAAGGAAAAAAGCCATTTCCGACCGTTTATAAACAATATCTTGATTCCATTACCAACCTGGATTCGATGGCTGTAGTGCTGATGAATACCGATTCGGCGAAAGCACGCTTTATGGCTACAAATGCAGTTTCACTTGCGAACAGCATCAAATCGGATGAAATTCTTATCAAGACACTCAATGTAAAAGGCCTGGTTTTACTTGTCGCACAAAATGATTCTGCCATATTTTTCCTTAACCGGGCCTTGAAGATCACCGACACAACGTTATTCAAACAGGAGCGGGGTAATATTTTTTACAATATGGCACAACTGTATCTCGAAGCCAGCGATGTTAAAAATGCCATCATCCTGCTTGACTCCTCCATCCAATCGGGACTTCTTTACGGGCAACCGTCGGCTGTTTCAATTTCATTGAATGCACTTGCAGCTTTGTATCAAACTTCAGATGATCTGCAAATGGCGAAAACGTATTATGATTCGGCCCTGACGGTCGCAACAAGATACAACCTCCCAAGAGAGATGGGGATTGCATTGGGCAACGTGGCCCAGTTCGGACATGACACCAAAGAATCCGCTGGCATGATAAAAAAGGCGATCCAACTCATCGCGACAGTTAAAGGAACGGAGGTAGAAAGAGCCAATCTCCTGGTGAATCTTGGCTTGTTGCAGGAAAATCCTGATTCGGCCATGATTTATTACAATATGGTCATTAAGATGGGCGAAAACAGCAACATTCCCATTGCCATGATCGGAGCTTATAACAATATAGCATATTTTTATCTTGATAAACATGATGTAAAAACAGCCACGCAATGCATTGTCGGCATGGCTGTCCCCCTGGCGAAAAAAATGAGCAACTATGACTGGCTGGCCGTGCTTTACGATACTTATGCTGATATCCTGATCGAAAAAAAAGCATTCAATGAGGCCGTAATTTGGCTTCGAAAATCTACCGAAGCCAGGACCATCTACGATAAAATGATCGCCAAAAAACAGGTTAGGTTGCTCAATGCCATGCTTGACCTTAAAAACAAAAACCTGATCATCGTTGAGAAAGACCAGCAGATAATCCTTCGAAATGCCCGGATCAACAGGATGAAATTCTGGCTGGCCCTGGCAGGCATGTTGATCCTTTTCCTTGCTCTGGGGTATTTCTGGATGCGCCAGCGAACAAGGAACAAGCTTCAATATCTGAAACTTGAGTCAGCCCAAAAGATTCTTGAGGCGGAGGAACACGAAAAGGAGAAAAATGGAATGGAATTGCATGATTCTATTGGAATGTTAGGTATTAAAGTAAACGAAACATTCGAACGGCATCCCTCTGCGGATGCTGGAATAAAAAATTCCATTGACATGCACATCGCCAACTTCACTGACGAAGTGAGGAATCTGTCTCACCGTATGAGTAAAAAGATTCTGGAACGACATGCGATCGGACCTTTGTTGATCAACCTGTGTGAGGAAACCGCAAAATATGGCAAATTAAAACTGCAGTTTGACATTGGCGATCCCGCCACTGAGATACCTGTACAATGTACCATGCATGTTTACCGCATCATTCAGGAACTGCTGAACAATGCGCGGAAATATGCCTCTGAGGCAAACATAACTTTGTCTGTAAAATTTGCTCACAAAGCCATCGAGATTGAGTATCATGACGATGGCCCTGGTTTCGATCCGGATGCAGAAAGTAAAAAAGGGATGGGATTATCAAATATCTTTGCAAGAGTTAATCTCCTGAACGGTACGGTTGAACTCGATACGGTTCCGGAACATGGCGTATATTGGAAGATATCAGCTCCTTTTCAATCACTTCCTAATATACTGTGACAATGATACGACTTCACATCATTGACGATCATTCCATCATTGTTGATGGGATCAGACAGCGACTGAAACATCTCCAGGAGGAAATAATCATTGCCGGATCATCGGATACCACTGCACATTTCATTCAGTCGGCCCCTGCAGATTCATTTGACATCATCGTTCTCGATCTTTGGCTTCCCGGATTGGAACCTCTCGAAAACCTCGAAGCGATCAGGAAACATTTTCCATCCAAACCAGTGGTGATCTTTACCCAGGAAACCAACGCCTATTGGATCAGGGTTATGATGGAGCACGGGGCCAGCGCGTATGTGCTTAAAAATGCAGAGCGACGGGAGTTTAAGGAAACCCTGGAGAAAGTTTACCTAGGTAAAGTTGTCGTCCCGGCCATTGCCATGAATCACAAGGAGAGCGAGCCGGGTAATCCGTTTTCACCCTGGAAATATTTCCTGAAACCCTCAGAAAGAGTCATTGTGGTTCAGCTTGCAAACGGTGCCAGCCTAAAAGACATTGCCACAAACCGGTTTTCCACCGTGTCGGCTATTGAAAAGACCCTTCAGAAAATCAGGGCCGGTTTCGGGGTAAGTACCAACCCCGAACTAATCCGGGTTTTAATGGAGCTAAAACTGATCTGAACCCTTCTTTCTCCATTCATTTCGTCCTTTTTTAGTTTCCACACATAAAACCCGGTCCCGGAACCGGCCCGCTTTTATTTTCTTATCGACAAGCATATCAAACACTTTCATGTTTAAGGCCTTTGCAATTTTCCGATTTACGGAAATAAAAAGTCAATTTGTTGTTGTCGGTTATATTATTGTTATACTATAGCTTAGCCCGCAATTCAATGATGTAACTTTAAAAAAATCTGTTATGAGAAAAATTTTGATTTTAATCGTATTGCTTTCTGGCATGGGAATGACCAGTGTGTCTGCCCAAAATCCGATCCCTTCCTACAATGTACCTGTTTACCATGTTGCAAACTTTCAGGAACAGTCTAAAAGCAACAAAGTAAATTACAATTCAAGGTACAAAAGAGCAATCATTATTACTGCCAATGGCGCACCATCCAGTATTGCAACAGTTTATGTTTACAGCCTCGACTTACAGGATATGCTGGGTCCCTTTACTCTTGTGGGAGGAGAAACAATTTCAGTTGAAATAGATTCAAGGGATTGGGGAGTACTGGTTGAGTCCGATGACCACATCACTGTTGATGTTAGGATTGAGTGATCCAGATAAACTTAGCTTTCGAATCTTCGCTCCAATAAGAAGAATTCGAAAAATCCTTGTTAAAAAACACAATGAAGTGCAAATACTCTTTGAAATTATCTGTAAAACTTGTATTTATTTTTACAATTTCCCAATTATGAAAACAACAAAACAACTTTGGCTATTCTTGTTATTATTGGTGCTCAAACTGGTGTGGGCCAAAATCAGTCAGGAAATAATCTCAATGAATTCATGATCAACTATTATCTTGAAAATCCATATTCTGTTGCTGGTGACACCAATAGGCGGAGCGGTTTTGCTAAGGATTTTGACCGGACTTTTGCAATTTGGGGACCCAGGTTATATCCACATGGCAACTACCAGATTGCCAGAGTTGCGATATCGGCTCATAATTTGACTTTTTTCAACCAGAATCAAAGTAACCAACAATACAGCAATGTGATTTGGGAACCTTTAGGGCCAGTTGGACAAACACTTCCTTCTACGTATCCTGGTCCATGGGCTGATGGAATTGGACAGGTCCATAGGATAACTTTCGACCCCCAATATAATATTACAAACCAGACTATTTATGCAGCATCATTTTATGGTGGACTTTGGAAAACAATAAATGACGGTAATTTTTGGGAGGTTCTTAATACTGATTTGCAACTTCCCAATGTGAGTGTTTCTGATGTGGCGGTTGATTTCAACAACTCTAACAATCTCTTTATTAGCACCGGGATGGGAGACGGTGGAATTGATTTTATCTCGAACCCTACTATATAACTCTTTTTAACTCACAGATAATCAACCATATTCTAAGCTGTTT
>DYQT01000272.1 GCA_020719165.1 Draconibacterium orientale
GTGGAATTAAGAAGCGAAGTCTCCGGAAGGATAAGGAATATCAGCTTTACGGAAGGAAACCGTGTAAATAAAGGCGACTTGCTGGTAAAAATTGTGGATGACGACCTCCAGGCACAGTTAAAAAAGCTAACGATCCAGGAGTCCTTATCCAAAGAAGATGTGCAGCGCAAGACGAAACTGAGGGAACTGGATGCCATCAGCCAGGAAGAATTTGACCAGGGTCAGAATCAGTTGCTGGTGATCCAGGCAGAAATCCAATTGGTGAAAGCACAGATTGAAAAAACTGAAATCCGCGCTCCTTTTGAAGGCCTGATCGGTTTGCGGTATGTAAGTCCGGGCGGATATTTATCGCCTTCGACGCTTGTAACCAATCTTTTGGATTTAGATCCAGTAAAAATCGAGTTTTCCGTTCCTGAAAAATACCTTGGTCAGATCACTAAAAATACAGCCATCTCCTTTAGCATTGACGGGAACGACAGCATTTTCAGCGGGACTGTTTATGCCATCGAACCAAAAATCAACCCTGCAACCCGGTCGCTTACCATCCGGGCGACATGTCCCAATCCTGATCAGATATTACTTCCCGGAAACTTTGCTAAGGTGAGTATTTTGTTGCAAAAAATTAACGATGCTATAGTTGTTCCTTCACAGGTTCTTATTCCTGATATCAAAGGTGAAAAAGTTTTTGTTTTTTCTAAAGGGAAAGCCAGACTTGTTTATGTTGAAACCGGCATTCGCACCGAAAATGAAGTGCAGGTGCTAAGCGGACTGATTTTAAACGATACAGTAATAACCACCGGGCTGCTGCAACTCAAGGAAGGAATGACAGTTTCTATTCGCAAAACCGGTAATTAATTTACAAGCCGTCCTGCCATGAATATTTCCTCACTCAGTATACAGCGTCCGGTCCTCGCCACTGTCATTTCGATTGTGCTGATGCTGTTCGGCATTATTGGATTTACATTTTTGGGTGTGCGTGAGTATCCAAGTGTTGATCCGCCGGTGGTGACCGTAACCACCAATTATGTCGGTGCCAACGCTGATGTCATTGAGTCCCAGATCACCGAGCCATTGGAAGAGTCTATCAATGGAATTGCAGGTATCCGTTCACTTACTTCGGTCAGCAGCGATGGAAGAAGCACCATTACTGTCGAGTTTGAACTGGGCGTGGATATGGAGGCTGCCGCCAACGATGTCCGTGACAGGGTTTCGAGGGCGCTCAGAAATTTGCCGCAGGACACCGATCCTCCCATTGTAATCAAATCGGATGCTGATTCCAATCCGATTCTTTCGCTTACGATTCAGAGCGATACAAGGGATTTGATGGACCTTACAGATGTCGCTAATAATATTTTCAAAGAGCGTCTACAAACCATAAAAGGAGTGAGTGAAATCAGGATTTGGGGTGAAAAAAAATATGCAGTAAAATTGTTGCTTGATCCGGCGAAAATGGCAGCCTATAGCCTTTCTCCGACAGATATCAGGAATGCTCTGAACCGGGAAAATGTTGAATTGCCATCCGGCAGGATCGAAGGGTACGGGACAGAACTTACCATCCGAACCATGGGCAGGCTGACAACGCTCGAAGAATTTGACAATATGATCATCCGTGATGAAGGGAATGTATTGATTCGTCTTCGTGATGTTGGTAAATCTCACTTGCTTCCGGAAAATGAGCGTTCCATCCTCAGGGGAAAAAATATGAAGCCAATGGTAGGCGTCGTCCTTATTCCGCAGCCGGGAGCCAACCAGATCGCCATTGCTGATGAATTTTATGTGAGGGTTGAACAAATCAGCAAGGACTTACCCACCGATCTGGAAATCAATGTCGCTCTCGATACTTCTCTCAACATCCGAAAGGCAATTACTGAAGTGGAAGAAACCATCCTGCTTGCTTTTCTTCTCGTCGTTCTGGTGATTTTTTTCTTCCTCCGCAACTGGAGGACTACACTTATTCCGGTTATTGCTATTCCGATTTCTCTCATCAGCACATTTTTCATCATGTACCTTGCAGGATTCTCGATAAATATTCTGTCATTATTGGGGATTGTTCTGGCGACAGGGCTTGTTGTGGATGATGCCATTGTAGTGCTTGAAAATATTTACTACAAGATTGAGTACGGAATGGATCCAATTGAAGCAGGGCACAAAGGATCGAAAGAAATATTTTTTGCCATATTGTCTACCACCATAACCCTTGCAGCCGTTTTCCTTCCGATCATTTTCCTGCAGGGATTAACCGGTCGTTTATTTCGTGAGTTTGGAATTGTTGTAGCCGGTGCGGTGCTGATCTCAGCGCTTGTTTCCCTCACCCTTACTCCGATGATGAGTAGCCGAATGCTAAGGAAACAAAAGAAACACAGCAAAATTTTTGCCCTTACCGAAAAGTGGATCTATGATATGATTGAAGTGTATAACCGAAGCCTGAAAATGTTTGTCAGAAGACGTTGGATTGCGCTGGTGATCATCCTTGTTTCAGCAATTATGATTTTAGGATTTGGGTACCTTCTTCCATCCGAACTTGCACCGCTGGAGGATAAAAACAGGTTAAGCGTTATTTCAACAGCTCCTGAAGGAACTTCTTTTGAACTTATGGATAGCTATATGCTTGAACTTTTACAGATTGCCGATACCCTTCCTGAAAGAAAAGCATTGCTGTGTGTTACTTCGCCTGGATTTGGGTCATCAACTTCAGTTAACTCAGGTTTCATTCGTATTTTTCTGACTGAACCCTCACAGAGAGCGCGTTCTCAGCAGGAAATCGCTGATCATCTTAGCAGGATTTACAGGAAATATAATTTTGCGAGGAGTTATGTTGTTCAGGAACCGACCATTGGTGGCAGCCGTATGTCGGGGTTGCCGGTTCAATTTGTGATTCAGTCCCCTGATTTTGAAAGGCTGAAGAAAGTGCTTCCTGTTTTTATGGAAAAAGTTCAAAACAATCCCAAATTCCAGGTATCCGACCTGGACCTGAAATTCAACAAGCCCGAATTATCGGTCGAAATTGACAGGGATAAGGCAAGGGTTCTCGGTGTTGATATTCGTGATGTGGCAGAATCGCTTCAGCTTTATTTCAGCAACCAGCGCTATGGCTATTTCATCATGAACAATAAGCAATATCAGGTAATCGGGCAAGCAAACCGCGAGAACAGGGATGATCCGGTTGATTTGAGTTCTATTTACCTGCGCAGCAGATCCGGTGAAATGATTCAGCTTGATAATCTGGTAACCTTGTCAGAACAAACAAATCCGCCACAATTGTTTCGTTATAACCGTTATGTTTCTGCAACGGTTTCTGCTCAACCTGTCGAAGGAATCACATTGGGACAGGGAATTGAAGAAATGCAAAGAATAGCAGATGAAACATTAGATGAAACCTTCTCGACAAGTCTGGCGGGAATATCAAAGGAATTTGCGGATAGTTCTCAAAGTCTGCTGTTTGCCTTTCTGCTTGCGCTTGTTTTAATCTACCTTGTGCTTGCTGCCCAGTTTGAAAGTTATCGTGATCCATTGATCATCATGTTTACCGTGCCTCTGGCGCTTTCAGGGGCTGTGCTTTCGTTGTGGTTGTTCGGGCAAACCATCAATATTTTCAGCCAGATTGGAGTTATTGTCCTCATTGGTATTGTTACTAAAAACGGTATCCTTATCGTAGAATTTGCCAACCAGCGGAAGGCCACCGGGTTAAGTTTGAGTGATGCTGTAATCGATGCTGCCACGAGACGTCTTCGTCCCATTTTAATGACCAGCCTTGCTACAGCGCTTGGCGCCCTGCCCATTGCACTTGCTTTGGGCGCTTCATCACAAAGCCGGATACCGATGGGAATTTCAATCATCGGCGGGCTAATGTTTTCACTGGTGCTGACATTGTATGTAATTCCTGCGCTCTATACCTATTTATCATCCCGAAAATCAACTAAAAATC
>DYQT01000004.1 GCA_020719165.1 Draconibacterium orientale
GGGAAGACTTCGTCGCGCCTCTGCCATGGATTTCGACGATATCCTGTTTAACATGAACATCCTTCTGCGTGATTTCCCTGATGCGTTGTACAAATATCAGCAGAAGTTCCACTACATACTGGTCGACGAGTATCAGGATACCAACTTTGCCCAATATCTCATCATTAAAAACCTGGCCGCCAACAACGAAAATATTTGTGTGGTAGGCGACGATGCGCAGAGTATTTACGCCTTCAGGGGTGCAAACATTCAAAATATCCTGAATTTTAAAAGCGATTATCCCGACCATCGGGTATTCAAGCTTGAACAAAATTACCGGTCAACAAAAACCATCGTCAATGCAGCCAATAAGATAATCGGCCATAATAAAAATCAAATTTTCAAAGAGATATGGACGGAGAACGATGAAGGTTCGCGAATCCAGCTGATTATGGCCTCCACCGACAACGAAGAGGCAAACCTGGTTGCGCAATCCATCTTTGAAAACAAGATGAACAATCAGCTTCAGAACACCGCATTTGCCATTCTTTACCGAACCAACGCCCAGTCGCGTGCCCATGAAGAGGCGCTGAGGCGGCTCAACATCCCTTGCCGCATCTATGGTGGCCTCTCTTTTTACCAGCGAAAGGAGGTCAAAGACCTGCTTTCCTATTTCCGGCTTACCATCAACAACCGCGATGAAGATGCTTTGCTGCGAATCATCAACTTCCCTGCGCGTGGCATCGGAAAGACTACGCTGGAGCGGCTTGTGGTAATGGCAGATGAGCATAAAAAGAGCATCTTTGAACTGATAGAAAATCCTGCGGAGAACAACATCAGGCTGCCCGAAGGAACTGCCCAAAAGGTGTATGGGTTCGTCACCATGATCAAGAGTTTCACAGCCATGCTTAACTCAAAGAATGCTTACGAACTTGCCAAACACATCTCCGGTTCTTCGGGGTTGATGAAAGAGTTGTACGATGATAAAACCCCCGAAGGGGTGAGCCGTTTCGAAAACCTGGAAGAGTTGCTCAATGCGATTAAAGAGTTTTCCGAATCGCCGCGAACCAACATCGAAACCGGCGAAATTGAACCAAATGTGGTGCGAACGCTGGACGAATTCATGCAGGATATCGCCTTGATCACAGATGCCGACAAAGGCAACCCCGACGATGTCGACCGCGTAACCCTGATGTCGATCCATGCTGCCAAAGGACTGGAATTTAAGTATGTATATGTAGTAGGATTGGAAGAAAATCTTTTCCCGAGCATCCAATCGCTGAATTCGCGAACCGACCTCGAAGAGGAACGCCGTTTGTTTTATGTAGCCGTTACCCGTGCTCAGCAAAAACTCACCCTGTCGTACGCCCAAAACAGGTACCGCTGGGGCACTCCTACCATGTGTGAACCCAGTCGTTTTATTAGTGAAATTCCCGAAGGGTTCATCGATTTCCCAAAGAAAAATAACACTGCCAAGCCCGGCTTTTCAAAGGAGCTCAACTGGTCGGCATCATTGCCGGGGGTGAACCTGCCGCCGAAAAAGCCAGTGATACCCAAAAATTTCCAAAAAATAGATAATGCCCCGGCTCCCGAAGATCATGCCATTCCTACAGGTCCTCCCTCTGAAGTTGAAGAAATTCAAACCGGCATGGAGGTAATTCATGAACGTTTTGGAAAAGGCAAAGTGGTGAACATTGAAGGAGCCGGTCCGAATAAAAAAGCAACGGTTTTCTTTCCTGCCATCGGGCAGAAACAGCTGTTGCTGCGATTTGCGAAGCTGAGGATTGTGGATTGAATGACGAGTGACAAGTGACGAATGACGAATAAAAAGATAGAATCTGTTTTTTCTGTTAACAATTCAATTTGCAACAGTCATTCGTCAATTGTAATTCGTCACTCGTCATTCTCCTTTAGAGTGTTACAAAATTCTCGCCAACATGGCCCGGATAATCGCGGGTGTAATACAGCTTACCTAATGTTGAACGATTCCAAATAGCTGAATCCTTTCAAATCTTTGTCAGGATAATGTATTACTTCAATATCTTTGAAAATGAATCCAGAATACCAGGCACCAGTTCAAAGTCACCATTGACGATATTACACCTGCCATTTGGCGTTTGATTCAAGTGCCTGATCCATATTCAATATATAAACGTCACCACTGTAAATTTGGATGATGCAGAACCTTTTAACAGGAAAAACAAGATTGACATGAGTAAAGAAATTGGGAGCAACGACTTGTTCATCCAAATAAAGCAACTGATCGAGCAAAGCAAACAGCAAATTGCTATCTCGGTAAATGCTTCAATGAGTATGCTCTATTGGCTAATTGGTAAGCAAATAAACGAGGTTGTATTGAAAAACCATCGAGCTGAATATGGCAAACAGATTGTCGTATCACTGTCACGACAATTGGAAACTGAATACGGCAATTCATTTTCCGATAAAAACCTGCGAAGAATGATGCAGTTTGCGGAAATTTTCCCCGATGAAAAAATTGTCGTATCAGTGATACGACAATTGAGTTGGACCCATATTTTAGCAATTTTACCAATTGAAGACCCTTTAAAACGTGAATTCTATATCCAACTGTGTATTCATGAGGGATGGAGTGTCCGCACATTCAGAGATCGCATCCAGTCGATGCTTTATGAACGAACTGCCATCAGCAAAAAGCCAGAACAAACCATCCTCAATGATCTGGAATTGCTTAAAAACGAACAAAAATTAAGTCCCGACCTGGTTTTCAGAGACCCCTACTTTTTAGATTTCCTGGGTTTGACCGACACCTGGTCTGAAAAGGATTTGGAAACTGCTATCATCATTGAATTGCAGCGATTTATCATAGAATTGGGCAGCGATTTTGCATTTATGGCCCGGCAAAAACGTATAACCATTGATGATCGTGATTATCGTATCGACCTGCTTTTTTATCACCGAAGGCTGAAATGCCTGATTGCCATCGATCTGAAAATCGGAGAATTTGAAGCGGGGTTCAAGGGTCAGATGGAATTGTACCTGCGTTACCTTGAAAAACATGAGAAGATTGAAGGCGAAAATACACCCATCGGCTTGATCCTCTGCACAGGTAAAAACGAAGAGCATGTTGAGTTGCTACAATTGGACAAGAGCAATATCCGTGTTGCCGAATACCTGACCGCATTACCGCCACAAAAATTACTGCAAGAACAGTTGCATAAGGCGGTAGAAATTGCACAACAAAAATTAACACATAGAGAAAATAAGTAAAGAATGTACCAACTCAAAGTTATCATTGACGAAATTACCCCACCCATCTGGAGAATCATCCAGATTCCTGAATCTTATACATTAAACAAGCTCCATCACATTATACAATTATCCATGGGATGGACTAATTCCCACCTATACATGTTTGGCGATTATGAAAACAAAATCGGTGATCCAATCTTATGGGAAGATAGTGAGACCCCGACACTGTGGGATAAAAAGGTGAAAATTAAAGATGTACTTCTGGAAGTTGGGGATGAGTTGAAATATGAATACGATATGGGTGACGGGTGGATGCATACGGTGGTATTGGATAAAATCGAAGAAGGGGGCGTGAAGACTGCCAAATGTATTTCCGGGAAACGAGCGGCACCTCCAGAAGATTGTGGTGGTATTGATGGATATAAGGAACTAATTCATCATTTAAGGCATCCGGAGAAAGACGGATACATTGAACTCTTGGAATGGCTGGGAGATGATTATGATCCAGAATTGATCGACCTGAAGGCAGTGAATAAAGAGCTAAAGGGGTTGGTGAAGTATATTAAGGAGTTTGATGAAGGGAATGGGTTGAAATGACAACTGGGATTGCATATAACATGGTTCTTTGTTGGCCCTAACCAAAAAAGTAAACTGAATGGTTTCCCTTCAAGAGGAGTCTATGTTGATAATAAGTTAGCTCAAATAAACGGGACACCGCAACTCGATCAATACCAATAAGTTTAAACGCAAATACATACTACAATCCTAAATATGACCATCCTCTCCCTCTCAACCCTCGAAACCTGGCTCTGGGACTCCGCCAACATCCTTCGGGGTTCAATAGACTCCAGCGACTTTAAAAACTACATCTTCGGGCTGCTTTTCCTGAAACGTGCCAATGATGTTTTTGACGAAGAGGTTGAAATCATCATGAAAAAAGAGAATCTCAGCCTGAAAGATGCGGAAGATGAACCCTATTTCCGTATACCTGACGAAGCCCGGTGGGCGGTTCTTACCGCTAAAACTGAAAACATTGGTGAAGCACTTGATAAAGCATTTGCAGCCATTGAGCGGGATAACACCCAACTGGAAGGGGTTATGACCGCTATAAAGTTCGGTGACAAGGAAAAGCTATCTGATGCCGTGCTTCAACGGCTCCTAAGACATTTCAACCAGTATTCACTAAGGAATTCCGAGCTATACACCCCTGACGTACTGGGTGATGCCTACGAATACCTGATCAAAATGTTTGCCGATGATGCGGGTAAGAAGGGTGGGGAATTTTATACGCCAAAGGGCGTTGTTCAACTTATCGTCAGGCTTCTGAAACCACATCCGAAAAACCTTGTGTATGACCCGACCTGCGGAAGTGGTGGAATGCTGATTGAATCAGCCAAGTACATTGCGGAGAACCCCAATGGGAAGATCGGCAGCAACATCAATGTTTCATTGTTCGGCCAGGAAAAGAACCTTGGTACGTGGGCGATCTGTAAGATCAACATGATCCTTCACAATTTCATGGATGCTGATATCCGCAAGGGCGATACGTTAACCGATCCCAGGCATAAGGATGACAAGAACAACCTGATGCTGTTTGACCGTGTGATAGCCAATCCGCCATTTTCACAGGATAAATGGTGGGAGGTTGTTGAAACAAACCTGGAAAAGAAGCTCGATAAAGACGGCAAGGAGGTTGATATCACCCCGAATTACAACAAGGTTGTGGTGGATAAATTCGGAAGGTTTCAATATGGTATCCCGCCCAGAAGTTATGGTGATCTTGCATTCCTCCAGCACATGGTTGCTGTTCTGAAAGCAGATGGCAGAATGGGGATTGTGCTGCCACACGGCACACTGTTTCGTGGTGGTACAGAAGGAGCAATCCGCCAGAAATTGCTTGAAAATGATATTATTGAAGGGATTGTGGGATTGCCTTCTGCACTATTCTACAACACTGGAATCCCGGCATCGGTCTGGATTATCAATAAATCAAAACCAGACCGGCTGAAGAACAAAGTTATCATCATTGATGCCAGCAGTGAGTTCAAAGAGGGTAAGGCGCAAAACCAGCTTGAAGATACTCATATCGGCAAGGTGATTGATGCGTATCATGGTGAAGTTGATATCGATAAATTCATGCGGGTTGTGGGGATGTCTGAAATCAAAGAAAACGATTACAACCTGAATATCTCACGGTATATTGACACCAATGAAGCCGAAGAAGAAATTGATTTGAAAAGTGTTCTGGAATCTATTGCGGGGTTGGATGAAAAAGAGAAGGCCATTGATGAGAAGTTGAGCCGGTACCTCAGGGAATTAGAATTGTAACGATGGAGTAACATTGTTGCGACAACGTCGCAATAATTTACTTTTCCTTTGGAGCGTAATTTCGTACCTTTGTTTTATGCAGCGGTTAGGCTGACAAGCGAAAAAACCATAAATTTGGACAAATATTCATTTCATGAAAGTTGTAAGAGAAAATAATGAAATTAAGATCAGCCTGCCTGACGATGTTATTGATATCAGTGAAGTTCAAAATCTTCTTGATTATTTCAAATACAGGGAAATCTCCGCTAAGAGTAAGGCTACACAAAAGGACGCTGATGATCTGGCCAATGAGATCAATAAGTCATGGTGGGATTCAAACAAACAACGGTTTGAATAATGAATCTTGTTGTTGATACAAATATTGTAATTTCCGCACTTATTACTCCTCAGGGAACTATTTCCAGATTATTGTTTAAGGACTTATCGGACGCCCAATTAATATCTCCTCATTTCCTTTTTGATGAGATGGTTGCCAAATATGAGAAAATCAAAAAAATAACAGGCCTTGGAGATGAAAATTTGAAGGAACTTTTCTACTTGCTTGTCAAACATATTGATTTTATTGATAATGACCTGATATCAAATGAAAATCAAAAACACGCATACGAGATAGTTAAGGATATCGACAAAAAGGATTTGCTCTTTGTAGCCTTATCTATGCAGACAGGATTTACACTTTGGAGTGGCGATTTAAAACTCGTCAATGGACTAAGAAGCAGAGGATTCAATAATGTGTTACTGACTAAAGAGATCATTGACAGATTAAAGTAATCCCTTCTTCAAATGAGTAGTGGTTCCAATAAGAAAACCCAAGACTCAGCCGGAAATAATCAGCAGTGTCTCTTGGAAATATTATCGAAATCGCAATTAAATAACAAGTGAACCAATTGATAAAGGAATGTTTAATCAAATGTATGGGAGTTGATAAGGGAAGCCATTGGGAAGTGTTGTGGAATAAGCAATGGATACATCCTGTTAATTTATGAAAAAAGGATACAAGGAGACACCGATTGGAATGATACCTGAGGATTGGAAAGCCAGAAGATTAGATTCCTTATGCGAGATATGCTATGGCAAATCTCAACATATGGTCGCTGATCCAATTGGGAAGTATGGGATTTATGGAACAGGAGGATTAATTGGTCATGCCAATAAGTTTCTATACGACAACCCATCTGTGTTAATAGGCAGAAAAGGCACTATTGATAAACCAATTTATTTAGATATACCGTTTTGGTCTGTTGACACTATGTACTATACAAAGATCAAAGAAAATATTCACGCAAAATGGTTATTTTACTCTATTTCAACACTTCCGTTAAAACAATATAATGAAGCAACAGGTGTTCCAAGTTTGGGACGAGATAACCTTAATCGAATAAATATTCCGACACCATCATTTTCCGAACAATCCAAAATCGCCTCCATCCTCTCCACCGTTGATGATAAAATCGATGCCATCAATGAAAGAATAACCCAAACCCAGCTGCTTAAAAATGGCTTGATGCAAAGGTTGCTCACCAAAGGCATCGGGCATACAAAATTCAAAGATTCACCCATAGGAGAGATTCCTGAGAACTGGAATGTCGTGAAATTAGGGGAATATTTTGAAAAGGTAGTTGGAGGTGGTACTCCATCAAGAGCTATTGAATCATATTGGAATGGTCATATTCCATGGGCAACAGTTAAAGATTTGAAAAAAAACATTCTGGATGATACTGAAGAATATATTACTGAAATTGGGTTAAAACAGAGTGCATCCAACTTGATTCCAAAAAACACAATAGTAATTGCTACCAGAATGGCACTGGGTAAAGCAGTCTTCTTTACAAAAGAGGTTGCAATTAATCAGGATTTAAAGGCAATCTTTACAAAGCCAGAACTTATTAAAGATTTTCTATTTCATTGGTTTGCATTGAATGCTAAAAAAATAGAAGAATTAGGTTCAGGGAGTACTGTAAAAGGTATAAGGTTGGAGGTACTACGAGCATTAGAATTAGCTTTACCACCAATCTCAGAACAACAAGGAATTTCTGTAATCCTCTCTAATGTTGATGAAAAATTAGATATCCTTCAGGAAAAGAAAACCGAATACGAAAAGTTGAAAAAAGGCTTGATGCAGAAACTTTTAACAGGTCAAATAAGAGTAAACACCATCAATTAACCGTATAATTCTATTCACCATGAAAATAAATGAACTGAAATGTGATGGCTGTCCGGCATTGGGTTTGCGGGATCAGGAAGGACGACATCTGAAAATCAAAAAGTGGGAAAAGTTGAGAACCAAAGCCATTGAAGAGATTGGGAAAATTAAACTATATCTTCTTTGTGAATCCATTCCGGCCGATCGGTTTTTCTATGATCTTGATACAGACTATACCACGGACGGGTTACGATTGATGATGATGGACGAGCTTGACCTGGATACAGATACTGAAGTTCTTAGATATTTCAGAAAAAGAGGCATCGTTCTGGCCGATTGTGCTTTTTGCCCGCTTCATGAACTCGGTTCAAAACCTGAAAAACAAAAAGCGGCATCACAATGTTTGCGAAATCACAATTTGAATGTTCTGGAGATAAATCCCGCAGCACCCATCATCACTATTTTCCCTGCAAACCGGGGATATTTAAAAGCTGAATTCCCTGAAATAGAAGGCAGGAAAGTAGCAGCATTCTCCTTTTTGAAACTATCAGGGCTGAAGGCCATGATAGAACAACACGCAAGATGATTACGACCCCTGAATACATCCACTCCGAGCTCCCCGCCATTGAACTTTTCAAAAAGCTCAGGTACCAGTATTATGATGGCGAACTCGTTGATGAGCGGGATGATATTACAGAGGTGATCCTCAAGGACAGGCTGCTCACTGCCATCAAACGAATCAACAAGACAGATGAATGGGAAATCAGCGATCACAATGTCCAGAAGGCATACAATGAACTGACGAACATTTATTCAGCATCGTTGATGGAATCCAACCAGAAGGCCTGGGAACTCATCAGGGGTGCCAGTTTTTCAGTAAAACAGGATATAGGCGGCAAGGAAGAATACAAACCAGTATCATTCATCGATTACAAAAATCCAGAAAACAATGATTTTCTGGTGGTCAATCAATTGAAGTTTCATGGTAGATTGCAAAATTCCATTCCCGACCTCACGGTTTTCGTAAATGGCATTCCCATTGCTTTAATTGAATGTAAATCGCCAAACTCCCTGAGTGCCTTTGATAAAGGCTTTGAAGACCTTAAATATTATCAACAAAACTCTGAAAAGCTCTGCTGGTACAATCAAATTTGTGCAGCGATCTTCAAAGTTGGCGGACGGTATGGTGCCATTGGTGCGGGTAAACCCCATTATTCATTCTACCGAACCAAAGATACCGCTGATCTTGAGGCACTGTTATCGGAAACCCCCACCGAACAGGACATTCTCATCTACAATCTCTTCAAAAAAGATAACCTTCTTGACCTGATCCGTCATTTTGTGATTTATGAGCTGGATGAAGGCAGAACCATCAAGAAACTCCCACGTTACCCGCAGATCAGAGCCGCCAACAAAGCCATTCAAAAGTTCCAGGAGCACAATCAGGGTGGGGTGATCTGGCATACGCAGGGCAGCGGAAAGAGTCTCACAATGGCTTATATCACCCGCAAACTTCAGGCAGAAGAATTCGGTTTCAAAAACCCCACGGTGATCATCATGACCGACAGGATCGATCTTGACAGGCAGATCACCAGCACCTTTATCAACTGCGGACTGAAGAACGTCCACCAGGCATCATCAGTTGTTCATTTGGAAAAACTGCTCAGGAACAGCTACGGTGGAATTATTACCACCACCCTTCAGAAGTTTCAGGAGCCAGACAGGGAATCATCTGAATCGACTGACCTGACCGAACAGGAGGAAACCCGAAACCAGCTCATTGAAAAAACCATCACCGATGGCATCCTGACCAAAATCACCAGGGTGCTGGAAAATGGGAAATGGGTCGAGATCAAACGGGAAGAGGTGCATCTGGAAGAACTATCTACCAAGGAAAATCTGTATGTGATGGTCGATGAAGCCCATCGGAGTCATTATGGATTTCTGGCAGCATTCATGCGTACTGTACTACCCAAAGCTAAATTCCTGGCATTTACAGGCACCCCAATTTCCAAGGAAGAAAAGTCAACACTCGGTGAATTCTATGGTGGTCGGTATATCGATGTTTACACCATCAAAGAATCGGTTGCAGATGGTGCCACCGTTGAACTGCTGTATGATGAAGGCATCGCCCGACTGGATGTGAAAAAAGAAGAGCTGGATTTACAATTTGAAGCTGAATTTGGGCACTTACCTGAAGAAAAACAAGATAAGCTCAAGAACGATGCCCTGAACAAATACCAGCTTTCAACAGAAAGAATTGACGTTATTTCCCGCCACATCATCGATCACTACTGTAATAAAATCCAACCAGATGGTCATAAAGCCCTGATCGTGTGTGATGGCAGACCGATGGCGTTAAAGTACAAGGAAACCTTTGAACGATTGAAATCACAGGGGCTTCATAACCTGAACACCAAAGTGGTCATCAGCCTGGGCTCACCAAAATCAGATTTCATTGCCAGAGATGTTTACGAAATTATTGATTACAACAAAATCCATCAGGATCAGAAGCCTGTTCTTGCAACCCCGGGTGAAGAGATCAAAAGCACCATCGAAAATTTCAAATTGCCCTTTGGGAATGAAGCGGACAAAGAGAAGTCAGGCAAGTTAAGGTTTGATAATACAGCCATTTTGATCGTGTCAGACATGCTCCTGACGGGATATGACGTACCTGTTGCCTCATGTTTGTACCTGGATAAACCACTCAGGGAACACAGCCTTCTGCAAGCCATTGCAAGGGTCAACCGATCCAGGGAAGGTAAAAAAGCAGGGTTCATCGTTGATTATTTTGGCATCACCGCATTTTTGATCCAGGCACTCGAAATATTTTCAGGCGATCTGAAGCCATCGGATATCATGAAAAACCTGTCTGAAGAGTTGCCACGGCTGGAGATGAACCATAATAAACTGGTCAATTTTTTCAAACCACTTGGCATTGATCGGCTTTATCAGCGGAATCCATTCATTGATGCAGCCATCCGATACATTGAAGCCATCAATCTCAGGGATGAATTTAAAGAGCTGCTCAGGAATTTCAATAAATCCATTGCCATCGTGTTACCCAATGTGGCGGCCAGAAAGTATGAATCCGATTTCAAACTCTTCAACGAAATCAAGATCAGGGCACGGAATGCCTATCCCGATGATGAAGAGCTGAAGATTACCAGGGATGAAAGTCTGAAGCTCCAACTAATGGTTGACCAGCATCTGAAAGCCAGCGGGGTTGACAATTTGCTTCAGGAACCAATTTCGATCCTGGATAAAGAAAAGTTCAGGGAAGAGATCATGAAGGCATCCCCAGCCACCAAAGAGCTGAAGATGCGCAACAACCTTAAGCACATCATCAAGGTGGGCATTGATCGGAATCCTGATTTCTTTAAGCCGTTGGCCCAACGACTCGAAGAATTGATCAAAGCTCGTGAAGAAGATCGCATCTCCCAGCTCTCCCTGTTGGAAGCGTTTGCCGAGATTCAGGATGCCATTGTCAACGAAAATAAAGAAGGCAAAGAGAAGGGCTTTGAGTCCGAAGATCAGATCGTGGTCTTCAACACCATGAAAACAATCTTTGCGGATATGGCAGATGAAGCCACCAGAAATATTTATAAAGCCATTGAGGGGGAGATGAGCATTGTTGGCTGGGAAGATAAAGGCATGGTGCGGAAAGAGATGGAAAACAAGATCATCAAAGTGTTGCAGCCAAAAATGGAACGCTCAGATGCACGGATGAAAGCAAAAGAATTGGTCGAACTTATAGCAAAGAATAAGCATGCCTGAAGTACGATATGGTGAAAAGGTGATACAGTATTCGGTCCAGGAAAGAACCGACCTGAAATCGCATTATATCGTGGTTGAAAAGGATCATGGGGTGATCCTAAAAGGAGCATTGATTCCCGAAGATCAGTCTGACAAATTCATTTTGAAAAAAGCCCGATGGATTCTGAACAAGTTAAATCTGGTGGAATCTGTAAACGAAAGTGATATCGTCACTGGCTCCAGAACTCAGTATCTCGGTAAGAAATATTACACCGAGGTCTATTTCAATGAAAGTATTGCGGCTACCGTGGTTGAATTCAACCATTCCAGGTTTAAGATTACCACCAGCGGAAAGAACACACAGGACGATATTCATCAGGCATTGGATCACTTTTTCAATGAGATGGCTGGCGAGAAGATTACACCAAGAATTGAGATGTGGGCTGAAAAAACTGGGTTGCAATATAGTTTACTCCACTTTCGTAAACTCAATAATCGCTGGGGCAGCTGCACCCCCCGAAACCATATTGTGATCAACACCGAAGCTGTAAAATTACCATATTCACTGATTGACTACCTGATCGTGCATGAATTATGTCATATAAGGCACAAGGATCATTCGAAGGTTTTCTGGGCGGAAGTTGGGAGGTATATCAGGAATTGGAAGGAGTTGGATAGGAGGATGAGAGGGATGAGAATGTAAATTTCTGAATAGGCGAAATCATGAGTGAAAAAGAAATGTTTCAATAGTGTTGATTTTGCTAACCATTTATTTACATACATATGTGAATCAAGGGTTAAAAATGTTGACACATTGATCAGAAATTATTGTCCTTTTCTCATTTATTGCAGTTGGCTTTAGCCAACTGTCCAGGCCTGGAGATTTTCTGCTTGGTTTTCTGGTAACCACTCACTGAGAACACGCAGGAACACTAAGTCTTTGGTAGTTTCCCAAATGCTTCCGTTACCAATGGCACCATAGATTCCAATTGATCTGTTTTTGAGTCATATTCTTTACTTTTTCTCAGTGATCCTGAGTGAACTCAGTGCCTCAGTGGTTTTCCTTTTTTCAAAAAAAGAATGAAAAATAACCTAATGGACACCCATTCTGCATATCCATTTCAGTAAAATCAAGCATTACAGAGCACAATGTTTAAGAGTGCGGAAAACAGGGCGAAGTACGAATGGCAAACAGATATCGCCCTTCATGGCTTGAGGCGCATTGGTTAAGACAACTTGTTATATTCTGTTTGCAACCCAAATCGTAAATCGTAAATCCCAAATCGTAAATCGTAAATCGTATATCGTAAACCGTATATCGTCAGGTCGCAAATAAATGTTTATCTTTGCAAAAAATTACCCGTGAACGAACAAATGGAATATAATACTACCCGCGAGATGATGTTCATACCGGAATATGGCCGGAACATCCAGCGGATGATTCAGTACAGCTGCACGATCGAAGACCGTGAAAAACGCAATAAAGCAGCAAAATTCATCATCAATGTGATGGCACAGTTGAACCCGGCTGTAAAAGATTCGGGAGATTTTAAACACAAACTTTGGGATCACCTCTTCATCATCGCCGATTTTAAACTTGATGTCGATGCACCCTATCCACCTCCCCCGCCACTGTCGCTGAGCACGAAACCGGAACACCTTTCTTACCACGATAAGGAAATTGAATACAAACATTATGGCAAAAATATAGCCCTGATGATTGAAAAGGCAACCGCCTACGACGACGGCCCCGAAAAGGAAGCCCTCGTAAAGGCAATTGCCAACCATATGAAGAAATCATATTTGAACTGGAACCGCGAATCGGTAAACGATGAACTTATTGAAAAACATCTGAGCGTTCTGTCAAAAGATCAACTCAAATTAAATCAGGATTTCAGGTTTACCCATACCAACGACATTCTTGCCCAAAACCAGAAGCGGAAACCCTTCCGCCAGGGACCCGACCGGAATTTCAACAAACAACAGGGGCCACCCAAACCGAATTTCAACAACTCGCGCGGCCGGAATAAGCCCCAATGAGTTCTTTTGAAATCATCGGAGGTCAAAAATTAAGCGGTGAAATAACCCCTCAGGGGGCTAAGAATGAAGCGCTGCAGGTTATTTGCGCCTGTTTGCTTACCTCCGACAAAGTAACCATCCACAACATCCCCAACATTCGTGATGTAAATAAACTGATCGAACTTCTTGAAGCCATTGGGGTGGCTGTTTCGAAATCCAGCCCCTCTTCATTCACCTTTCAGGCGATTGATATTGATTTTGATTATCTCCAAACCAGGGAATTTCGTGAGAAAGCAGGCAGCCTCCGCGGTTCCATTATGATCCTTGGCCCCATGCTGGCCAGATATGGCAAAGGGTTTGTTTATATCCCGGGTGGAGATAAAATCGGTCGCCGCAGGCTTGACACCCATTTCCTGGGACTTCAAAAATTGGGTGCTTCATTTGAATATCATCAGCAGGAACAGCAATTTACCTTCACATCTTCCGGTCTCCGGGGGGCCTACATGCTGCTTGATGAGGCATCAGTTACCGGAACCGCCAACATTCTGATGGCAGCCGTGATGGCTGAAGGAACGACGACCATCTTCAACGCTGCCTGTGAACCCTATATTTCACAGCTTTGTCTCATGCTGGTCTCCATGGGAGCCAAAATCAATGGAATCGGATCAAACCTTCTTACCATAACAGGTGTTGAACAACTTCATGGTTGCACTCATACCCTGCTGGCTGATATGATAGAAGTTGGCAGTTTTATTGGCATGGCAGCCATGACTGCTTCGGAAATCACCATCAAAAACGTCAATTATCCTCAACTGGGACTGATTCCGGATGTTTTCAAGCGGATGGGGATTAAAATTGAACTCCGCAACGACGACATCTATGTACCTGCCCAGGAACATTATGAGGTTGAAACTTTTATGGATGGTTCCATCATGACCATTGCCGATGCCCCCTGGCCCGGTTTCACCCCCGACTTGATCAGCATTGTGCTGGTAATTGCCACCCAGGCAAAAGGCAGTGTGCTCATTCATCAGAAAATGTTTGAGAGCCGCCTCTTTTTTGTCGATAAGCTGATCGACATGGGCGCCAAAATTATTTTATGTGATCCGCACCGTGCAACTGTGATCGGTCTCGACCATCAATATCAGTTAAGAGCCATCAGAATGTCATCTCCTGATATTCGCGCCGGGGTTGCACTGTTGATATCAGCTTTGTCGGCAGAGGGAAAAAGCATTATCGACAATATTGAACAGATCGACAGGGGTTACCAGGAAATCGACCTGAGGCTTCAGAGGCTAGGTGCAAATATTCGCAGGTTCAATGGCTGACAATTTGTCGCAATTTATCAACTGGCAGGTTTTTTGATAAAGGCTACCGAATTTATTCGAATACTATTTTATTATGATTCGCAAACGTAAAAAGGAAGAAAAAAGCAAAATGAACACGCACAATGCCCATAATAAAGTGCATGAAGATGCAGCAGATCAGGAACTGATGGAAAACGCCCCCATTGTCGAAAGCAAAGCGTCGATGGTCGATCAATCGGCTGAAACTGATCCCGACTCCCGGTATGCCGAACTCAACGATAAATACCTGCGTCTTTATTCAGATTTTGACAATTTCAGAAAACGCACGCTGAAAGAAAAAATCGAACACAGTAAATATGCTTCTGCCGACATCATTATCAAGTTATTACCGGTTCTCGACGATTTTGAACGCGCCATCAAAGCCTTTAATGGCGGAACTGATGCAGGACAAGCATTAAAGGATGGAATGGTATTGATTTTCAGCAAATTTCTTTCGATACTCAATCAACAGGGTTTGGAACAAATGCGAACAGCAGGCGAATCATTCGACACCGATTTTCATGAAGCAATAACCAACATCCCTGCTCCCTCGCCCGATCAAAAAGGAAAGATCGTTGAAGAAATTGAAAAAGGTTATCTCCTCAGCGGGAAAGTGATCAGGTATGCAAAAGTGGTTGTTGGCAGTTAAAGTTATTCTATGTCGAAAAGAGATTTTTACGAAATCCTTGAGGTAAGCAAAGATGCATCGCCTGAAGAGCTGAAAAAAGCCTATCGCAAGCAGGCTATCAGATTCCATCCGGATAAAAACCCCGGAAAAAAGGATGCAGAGGAAAAATTCAAGGAGGCAGCCGAAGCGTATGAAGTGCTGAGCGATCCGAACAAACGCCAGCGCTATGATCAGTATGGTCATGCCGGCATGGGCAACGGTGGTTATGGTGGCGGAGGCATGAACATGGAAGATATTTTCAGCCACTTCGGAGACATTTTCGGCGGCGGTGGCGGAAACGACCCCTTTAGCTCATTCTTTGGGGGTGGCGGCAGAAGAGGAAAAACAGTGAACCGTGGTTCTAACCTTCGCGTTAAAGTAAAACTCACCCTCGAAGAGATTGCCAACGGTGTTGAAAAGAAAATCAAGGTAAATAAATATCTCTCCTGTAAAACCTGCAAAGGTACAGGCGCCAAAGGCGGAAGTTCTTTCACCACCTGCTCAACCTGCAAAGGATCAGGCCATGTATCACGTGTTGCATCAACGTTTCTCGGACAGATGCAAACCACCCAAACCTGTCCCAATTGCGGTGGTGAAGGTCAGATCATTACAGATAAATGCACCGATTGTGCCGGCAACGGTGTGGTAAAAGGGGAAGAGGTAATCTCCATCCGGATTCCTGCTGGTGTTTCGGAGGGCATGCAACTTTCGATGAGCGGAAATGGCAATGCGGCGGCACGCAGCGGAATCGCCGGCGATCTTTTAATCCAGATCGAAGAAATTCGCCATGAACGATTTGAGCGGGATGGCAACAACCTGCTGTATGAGCATTATATCACATTTACCGAGGCGGCACTCGGCAGCAGTGCAGAAATCCCGACCATTGAGGGGAAAGTAAAGATAAAAATAGACCCCGGTACGCAAAGTGGTAAAGTTTTACGTTTGCGGGGCAAAGGTCTCAGCAGCATCAACGGTTACGAAGGCAAAGGCGATCTCCTCATCAGCATCATTATCTGGACACCGAAAACCCTTACCAAAGAGGAGCGGCAAATGCTTGAAAAATTAGGCAACTCCGACAATTTCAAACCATCGCAGGAACCAAGGGATAAAAACATTTTTTCCCGGATGAAAGATCTGTTCGAACAATAACCCACAACATGCCGGATTTATTCTCTGCCCATTCTGTTTCAAAACAGTATTCGAACCACAAAGCACTCGACAAGGTAACCATCCATGTGCCTGAAAACCATATTTTCGGACTGCTGGGACCAAACGGTGCAGGAAAAACAACCCTAATCCGAATCATCAATCAGATTATTGCCCCCGATGAAGGCACACTAACCTTTATGGGAAGAAACCTCCAGCCTAACGATATCGCACTCATCGGGTATCTGCCCGAAGAGAGGGGTTTATACAAGAAAATGACGGTTGGAGAACAATCCATGTACCTCGCTCAACTCAAGGGACTAAGCCATCATGAAGCGCAAAAGCGATTGAAATACTGGTTTGAGAAGTTTGAAATCAAAGGATGGTGGAATAAAAAAGTTGAAGAACTTTCAAAGGGAATGCAACAAAAAATCCAGTTTCTGGTAACCATCATCCATGAACCGAAACTGCTCATTTTTGACGAACCCTTCAGCGGATTCGACCCGATTAATGCCAACATGATGAAAGAGGAGATTCTGTCTCAAAAAGAGAAAGGCGCTACGATCATATTTTCGACACATAACATGTCGTCCGTTGAAGAGCTTTGCGATGATATCGCATTGATTAACCGGTCGAAAGTAGTGTTGGACGGATCTGTCAGAAACATCAAGAAGACATTTAAAACAAACACCTTTGGGATAAGCTACAACTCGTGGGATGGAACGCTGAATTCAATTCTGCCAGCCGGGTATGAAATATTGCAGGAAAGTGAGGATGCTGATCACCGGCACGCTCAGATCAAATTGCCACCCGATGCCTCCCCCAACGATCTGATTTCTGCCATGCTACCATTCGTTACAATTTACTCAGTAAACGAGAAGATTCCCAGCATGAACGATATTTTTATCCAGGCAGTTACCAGGCAAACATCTCCAAACTAAGGCAACACCGACATGAACAAAATCCTACTCATTATTCAGCGGGAATATCTCACACGGGTCAGGAAGCGCTCCTTCCTGGTGATGACCATTCTGGGCCCCTTGCTGATGGCAGCTACCATCGTGATCCCGGTTTACCTGGCAACCCGAAACAACGAAACCAAATCGATTGCCGTTCTCGATGAAACAGGAATTTTTCATAATAAATTCAAAGATTCCGAAAGCATCAAATTTCATTACCTTGTAAGTGACATTGCTACAGCCAAGGCCAACTTATCTAAATCCGGCGACAACGCTCTGCTGTTTATCCCAAAAACAGAGGTCTCCCTGCCATCAAATGCCATTATTTATTCGGAAAACACCGTCAGCATCAATGTAACTTCCTATATTCGGAATGTAATGAGCAAGCAAATTGAAGAGTTAAAACTTCAGGCCCAGCTCATGGAGTTGCAATCCGACAAGAATGAACCAATCGCGGTTGATAAAATCCTCCGATCCATTAAAACTGATATTGACATCAACACCATGAAAATCGGGGAAGATGGACAGGAATCAAAAAGTTATACAGAGGTAAACATGATGCTTGGCATGTTTGCAGGCCTTCTTATCTATTTTTTCATCTTTATGTATGGCGCCCAGGTCATGCGCGGGGTGATCGAAGAAAAAACAAGCAGAATCGTGGAGGTCATCATCTCTTCGGTAAAGCCATTTCAACTGATGATGGGAAAAATTGTTGGCGTTGGTTTGGTCGGACTCACTCAATTTCTGCTATGGGTCATTCTTACATTCGCGATTGTCACTGCCGTTACTTCCACAATGACCTCCGGAAATGTACAAAAATCGACCACAGAACAGATAATTTCACAGCAAAAAGCCATGAATCCTGCCGTATCAGAGGCAATTTCGTCACAAACTGATGATCAGCAAGAGATGAACATTGTGTTGGAGGCGATTCACTCTGTGAACTTTCCGGTTATGATTGGTGCGTTTATCTTTTTCTTCATCGTTGGCTACCTGCTTTATGCAGCGCTGTTTGCTGCAATTGGCGGTGCTGTTGACAGTGAAGCAGATACACAGCAGTTTATGTTTCCCATCACCATTCCATTGCTTCTTTCCATCATCATGGCCCAGTATATTATCCGTGATCCGGATGGGCCTGTAGCATTTTGGCTTTCGATTTTCCCCCTTACTTCACCGGTTATTATGATGATCCGGATTGCGTTCGGCGTTCCGCTTCTTCAGGTTGCTTTGTCGATGTTTCTCCTGCTTCTTGGGTTTTTCGGAACAACCTGGCTTGCCGGAAAAATTTATCGCACCGGAATCCTGATGTATGGCAAAAAAGTAAGCTACAAAGAGTTGTGGAAATGGATTCGTTATAAAAATTGAATTCTCTAACCTTTATCCAGCATTTTCGTCCACTCGTATTTCTTACGCTTTTTCCAATCCCCCTTGTGATACACATAACTGGCAATAAGGGGCAATACGCTGGTGGCCTCTGCATATACCATCTTTTCATAAACAGTGTCGACCTTGCCCCAACTGGCGGCTTCTTTCAATGTTGAACTCGAGCAGGCACCATCCCGCGAATCGGCAACAGTGATTTGTACCGCATATTGATGCATGGGAACATCCTTGCCAAGCACCTCTGCACAGATCACGGTATCCTGAACAAAATTCTTTGGTACTCCCCCTCCGATCATAAACAATCCTGATGTTTTTGCCGCCATCTTGATCAGCGTCAGTTCAAGAAAATCCTTAACAGAATCGATGGAGACATGCTTCCCGGGATTATCCCACTGGTGTTTTACCAATCCAAAACCGGCACTGCTGTCACTGAACGCCGGACAAAATATTGGCACATTGTGTTCGTAGCAAACCTGTACCAGTGAATCTTTCTTGACCGAGTTTGTGACAAGCCATTTACCCATTTCACGAATAAACTCTCTTGATGAATAGGGTCTTGGCTCGAGGGAATTGGCGATGGTGTTGATGGTCCCATCACAATGCTGTAGCTCCTCCTCATCTATATAGGTATCGTAAATCCGGTCAATGTAATTCGCCCGTAACTCTTTGTCATCGGCATAAGGAGTTCCCTTGTAGTGTTTATAACCCAGCGCTTCAAAAAAGTCCATGTCGACGATGGATGCGCCTGTGGCCACAATGGCATCGATCATGTTATTTTTAACCATGTCGACATATACCTGCATGCAACCCGCAGCGCTGGTGCTGCCAGCCAGGGTCAGGAAAATTGTACAGCCTTTATCCTTGATCATCATGTTGAGAATATCAGCTGCAGCAGCGGTATCACGCGAAGTGAATGACATATCGCGCATGGCATCGATAATCTGAGTCGAATCTATCGCCTTGATGTCAATATGTTTGACATGTTCTTTTAAAAGGGATTTCTTGTTTTTTTTCATTGCTCAATTTTTTTCCAAAATTACGAATTCAATGCGGGATCAAAAATATTTAATTTAATAACCAAGGATTTTCAGCATCGATTTGAAACTTTGCTCTTTTGACCACAATTTCGTGGTAATCTCCTCAGTTTCTTCGTCGATGTCGATCAATACATGTTTCGGGGCCGGAATAAGACAATGCTGGACTCCTCCATATCCGCCAATGGCCTCCTGGTAGGCCCCGGTGTGAAACATCCCAATGTATTGTGCTTCGCTTTGGTTGAACTTGGGCAGATAAACTGCATTGCTATGTTCTTCAGCATTATAAAAGTCTTCACTGTCGCAGGTGAGCCCTCCAAGAAATACCCGCTCATATTCTACATCCCAGTTATTGATTGCCAAAAGGATAAATTTTTGGTTAATTGCCCAGGTATCGGGAAGTGTGTTCATAAAAGAGCTGTCGATCATATTCCATATTTCACGATCATTCTGCCTTTTCTGATCGATTATTGAATAAAGAACCGCACCGCTTTCACCAACTGTAAATGATCCGAACTCTGTGAATATATCAGGCTCAGGAATTTCATTACGCTCGCATATGTTTTGAATCTGAGCAATGATCTCCTCAGCCATGTATTCATAATCATAAACAAAATCAAGTGAATTCTTTATTGGCAATCCCCCACCAATATTCAAAGCAGTGAGTTCAGGGCAAATTTTCTTTAAATCACAATAAACCTGAACACTCTTGGTCAGTTCATTCCAATAATATGCTTTATCCTTGATGCCGGTGTTGATGAAGAAGTGCAGCATCTTTAACTCAAACTTGGGATTATCTTTTATCTTCTCAAGATAATAGGGCACGATGTCATTGTACCGGATACCGAGCCGGGAAGTATAAAAATCAAATTTGGGTTCCTCCTCCGATGCAATCCTGATTCCAAGCTTGACCTTATGCTGTATCTCCTTCTCAATTTTCTCCAATTCAAAAATATTGTCAAGTACCGGGATAACATTGGTAAATCCATTGTTCACAAGGTTTACAATGTTTTCGATGTACATCGGGCGCTTGAAACCATTGCAAATGATATACCTGTCCTTACTGAACAAGCCCCTTTCAGCCAGGTCTTCGATAATGTTGATATCAAAAGCAGAGGAGGTTTCAAGATGCACCTCATTTTTAAGCACCTCCTCCAGCACAAAGTTGAAATGCGAGCTTTTGGTGCAATAACAATAATGGTAGTCCCCCTGATAATCTACTTTGGCCATGGCAACATTAAACAACCTCTTTGCACGCTGAATTTGAGAGGTGATCTTCGGCAGGTAACTTATTTTCAATGGAGTGCCATACTGTTTAATGATATCCATCAAGGGAACATCGTGAAAATAAAGTTCATTCTCTATAACCTTAAACTCCGGTTGAGGAAAGTCAAAAGTTTGTTCAATCAGGTCAATATATTTATTTTTCATCGAAAATAAATTAAAAGTAAGTCAATTGGATGATAAGAAATTATACGATCCAAATCACCCGGATGTAACATTTGCCGACAAAGTTAAGCCAATAGATGTAAAAATGAACAGCCTTGTTAAAAAAACAACTGGTTTTCTTAATATTTGTAATTTTGGCACTTCCATTCTCAACCTCCATTCATCAATAACAAGCACAAAATTGAGATTAAAAGAAGAATCACAACCCACCTCCATCGATGATTTTCTTCTCATTGAAATGTCGAGGAGAAACACCGACATGGTTGCCGATCTGGTAATGCAAAAGCCAGCATTGTTCGATGAGCTTTTTAAGGCATACCTGCGCAACGAAGAGCCGGTGAGTCGCAGGGCAGCGTGGGTTGTTGATCTTGTAACGGAAAAATTTCCTGAGTTACTATGTCCTCATCTCCATCAGATCCTTTCAATGCTCCCAAAATTCAGGCATGACGGACTAAAACGGCACTCGCTTCGAATGCTTGCCCGATCGCCCCTCCCCGACGGAGACGAATTGGGAAAACTGATTACAATTTGCTTTGAGTGGCTCCTTTCACCCAGAGAGGCTGTCGCCGCAAAAATATATTGTATGGACTTACTCTTCAGGATATCCAGGATCGAACCTGACCTGAAGAATGAACTGGCCGATTCTATCGAATATCGGATGCCGGAAGAAACCGCCGGGTTTAAAAACAGGGGTCAAAAAATGCTAAACAAACTCTATTCGGAACTCAACAGCCCTTGAAATGGCTGATAATTGACCCATTCCAATCACAATTCAAATCTCAATTTTAATTATATTGGTTATTTCCAAGGAATTTTATAATTTTGCACCCTCAAAAAAAAAGGCTTAAGAAATACAATCCATTTAAATTTAGAACTCATGCAGCACAAAGGCGTTGTTAAATTTTTTGCGATCACCTTCATATTGGTTTGTTTATTCCAGTTATCGTTCACATTCATCAGTTACTATTATTCAGGTAAATCAGACGATTACGCGAATTCCCCCCAGGTGAAAACGATGGCCACCAGAATGGCACAAGGCAATCCGATCAAAGAAGAATATTTTTACGACTCGATTTCCAAATCGCGGTTGGAATACTTCAATGATTCCATGGCCTCTGTATCTGTTTACAACATACTCCTGAAGCAATTTACGCTGAAGGATGTTCGTGAACGCGAAATAAACCTGGGTCTCGACCTCAAGGGTGGCATGAACGTGACCATGGCAGTTTCTGTTCCCGATGTAATCCGTGCCTTATCAGGTTATAATCAGGATCCTACCTTTTTGAAGTCGCTGCAAAAAGCCATTGACAAGGAAAAAACCAGTACCCGTGACTTTGTTGACCTTTTTGCTGAATCGTTCAAGGAGACTGATCCCAATGCCAAATTAGCTGCCATTTTTAATACGGTAGAACTTAAAGACAAAATTAACTATAATTCCACAAATGATGATGTCATTAAAGTCATCCGTGAAGAAAGCAATGCAGCCATCGACCGCACATACAACATCCTCACCACCCGTATTGACCGGTTTGGTGTTGTTCAGCCCAACATACAAAAACTGCAAACAGCCGGTCGTATTCTCATTGAACTCCCGGGAATCAAAGACCCGGAGCGCGTTCGTAAACTTTTACAGGGAACTGCTCAGCTTGAATTTTGGGAAACCTATCAATTCCCAACACTGCAGCCCTATTTTACCGAAGCCAACACGAAATTAACCGCAATCCTTGCTGCAAGCCAGGATTCAGTAAAAGTTGACAGCTCACTCTTAGCCGACACTGCCGCTGCGAACAAAGCAATAGCATCAAAACAGACAGTGGCCGCGAAAACGGAAACAGTTAAAAAAGGTGACACTGCCGCAACAGATACCTCAAAAGGCAATGCCCTCCTGAAGCAACTTAACAAGGATACTTCAAAAACATCCGCTGCAAACAAGCAAAAAGAGTCATTTGAAGACTATGCGCAGAAAAACCCGTTGTTTGCATACCTGAACCCTGCAATATATCAAAATAAAGATGGCCAATACGTAGCAGGTCAAACAGCCATGGTAGGCCGCGCTTTCATCAAAGATACCGCCCGGGTAAACTATATGCTTCGCGCAACAAAAAGCATGTTCCCGCGCGATATGAAACTGGCCTGGACGGTTAAACCACGCTCAGAATCAAAAGATGTTCTTGAACTCGTAGCCCTTAAAGTTACTTCACGCGATGGCTCTCCGGCTCTTGGTGGAGATGTGATCGTGGCAGCTCGTCAGGATTATGACCAGAACGGACGTGTTGAGGTCTCTATGTCAATGAACAGTGAGGGTGCCCGTATCTGGAAACGGATTACCGGTGATAATGTTGGAAAACAGGTCGCCATCGTTCTCGATGGTTATGTTTACAGCTATCCCAATGTGAACGGAGAAATCCCCAACGGAATGTCATCCATCACCGGAGGCGAAATGACCGTTGAAGAAGCGCTTGACCTTGCCAACATCCTCAAAGCCGGAAAACTTCCGGCACCTGCACGAATCGTAGCTGAAGAAATCGTCGGACCATCGTTGGGTCAGGAATCTATCAACGCCGGTCTTCTCTCATTTATCATCGCTTTTATCGGTGTTCTGCTTTACATGTCGCTCTATTACAATGGCGCCGGACATGTGGCTGATATTGCCCTTTTCGCCAACGTATTCTTCCTCTTTGGTGTTTTGGCTTCCATCGGTGCAGTTCTTACACTTCCCGGTATTGCTGGTATCGTGCTCACCTTAGCGATGGCGGTTGACTCGAACGTAATTATCTACGAGCGAATGCGTGAAGAAATTCGAGCAGGGAAAGGCATGCGGCTCGTTGTCAAAGACGGATTCCATCATGCGCTGTCTGCCATTATCGACGGCCACGTTACTACCATCCTCACAGGTATTGTACTGTATATTTTTGGATCAGGCCCCGTTCAAGGGTTTGCAACTACGCTTGTTATTGGTTTGCTTCTGTCTCTGTTCTCATCCATCTTCATTGCCCGTCTCATATTTGAATGGATGCTCGACCGCAATATGACCATCACCACAGGCAATAAATACACGATGGATCTTTTCCAGCACACCAAAATAGACTTCATTGGCATGCGGAAAAAAATGTATATTCTCTCCCTCGCGATTATTGTTCCCGGACTGATCAGCCTCGCAGTAAGAGGTCTGGATCCCGGTCTTGATTTTACGGGTGGACGCAGCTACATTGTCCGTTTCGACCAGAGTGTTTCAACAACTGATATTCGCGAATCGCTTCGCAAAACATTCGGGGAATCTCCTGAAGTAAAAACATTCGGACCGAAAAACCAGGTGAAGATTACCACCAAGTTTATGATCAACGAACGTGGACAACAATCGGATTCAATTGTCAGCAACAGGCTTTTCGACGGGGTCAAGGGTTTTTATAAAACACCGTTAACCATTGTTGATTTTAAAGCAAATGTTCCGGGAAAAATCGTTGGTGAACTCAGTTCGCAACGTGTTGACCCAACCATCTCCTACTCCCTGATCTGGAAAGCTTTCATGGCTGTTTTATTCTCCCTCGTTATCATATTTATATATATTGCGCTCCGGTTTAAGAACTGGCAGTTTGGGCTTGGCGGGGTAACGGCACTTTTCCACGATTCACTGATTATCATTGGCGTATTTTCCCTGTTCTACGGAGTGTTGCCATTCAGCATGGAAGTTGATCAATCGTTCATCGCCGCGCTGCTCACCATCATCGGCTATTCTATTATGGATACCGTTATCATCTTCGACAGAATTCGTGAATACAGGGCGCTATACCCCAAAAGGGAACTCAAACTCAATATCAACGCAGCTATCAACAGTACCCTTGGCCGAACCATTAACACCTCAGGGGTTACATTAGTCACGTTGATCATCATCTTTATTTTCGGTGGCGAGGTGCTTCGCGGATTCACCTTCGCGTTAATCATTGGGGTTATTATCGGAACCTACTCTTCAGTGTTTAATGCCACACCAGTCGCTTATGATATCTTAAAGTGGCAGGAACGCCGCAAAGCAAAGAAAGAGTTGGCTGCTGCTGCCAGAACTAAATCAAAATAATTTTCACACATTACATTTAAATGGCTGTCCTATTAGCAGGGACAGCCATTTTTTTTACTCCTTCATCAGACTTTTATCTATATTTGTACGTTAATTAGGCAATCCAAATTGCGTTTACATGCGTTATACCCTATCTCTACTGATTTTGATATTTCTGGCCGCAACGCCCGGAACATTTGCCCAGAATAAATTTTCCAAAGCTGCTGATGCTGCATACGCTGATCAGATGTTTTTACTTGCATTGCAGAAATATCAAAAAGCCTATGCCAAGGTTAAAAAAAACAAAACAGAACGCGACCGTATCTCCCTTCGGATTGCAGAGTGTTACCGGATGATGAATAACACAAAAAGGGCAGAAGCTTCCTATAAAAGGTTAGTCAGCAATCCCAAATATGTCAAGGAAAATCCGAAAATTCTGTTGCAATATGCAGATATGTTGAAGGTGAATGGCAATTATCCCGAAGCCATAAAACAATATTCAGCTTACAAAGAGATCGGTCCGGCTGACCCACGCGCCGATCTTGGAATATCAACCTCCACACTGGCGCAGGAATGGATCGAAAATCCTACAAAATACGGTGTGAAATTGGAAAAGTTATTGAATACCAAAGAAGATGATTTTGCAGCAGCCTATGCAGACAAAAAGTACATTTCAATTGTATTCACCTCCGACCGCAATGGGGCCAAAGGAAGAAATGTCGACAACTGGACGGGACTTGGGTTCTCTGACCTTTTTCTTTCACGAATCGACCGGAAAGGGGATTGGAGCAAGCCTGTTCTGGCCGATGAGGCTGGCATGATCAATTCAAAATCGAACGACGGAGTCGGTCAGTTCAATGCCCGTTTTTCAGCCTATTACTTTACCCGCTGCTGGAATGATCCGAAAAAGAAAAACGGATGTGGCATTATGAAAGCCAGCCGTCAGGGCGGAACAGCCTGGTCTGAACCGGAGATGGTTGAAATGGGCGGAGATTCATCCACCATCATGGGACATCCCAGCGTGGCCTCCGATGAAACGATCTTTTTTTCTGCCGACCTGCCTGGAGGTTTTGGAGGAAAAGATATCTGGATGGCGAAACGTGAAAAGAAAGGTGGCAGATATATGAAGGTGAACCTGGGGCCACTGATAAACACACCGGGTGACGAACTTTTCCCGTTTATCCGCAATGACAGCATTTTATATTTCTCATCCAATGGACTTCCCGGGATGGGAGGACTTGACATTTTTGTGACCACAAGGTCAAAAACCGGAAAAGCAAACACCTATCAATGGAAAAACACGCCTGCAAATACCACAATGGCAGGCGCAGATGGCGCTACAAGTGCCCAATGGCAGAGTTACCCGGAAAATAAATCCATGGCAACAGCAGAAGCTGCTACCTCCAGCGCATATCAGCCTGGCGGGGCCATGACAACCGAACGTTGGAGCAAACCCATCAATTTGAAATCCCCGATCAATTCTCCTGCCGATGATTTTGGCATCGTATTCAACGGGGAGGAGCTGGAACAGGGGCTTTTTTCATCAAACCGGCCAGGAGGAAAAGGAAGGGATGACATTTATTCCTTCATTATCCCACCGGTTTATTACACGCTTGAAGGAACAATTACCGACGACCGTACCTTACAACCTATTGCAGGTGCAAAGGTCAGTATTGTGGGAACCGACGGAAGGGCATTTGAAGATAATACCGACGATAAAGGGCATTACGCGTTTAATAAAATGCAGATTCTGGCCAACACAACCTATGATATGCTGGTTACCCGAAAAGATTATTTCAATGAAAAAGGCAGGGAAACTACTGTGGGAATTGAACGCAGCAAAGACCTCGTGCGCAACTTTGTGCTGCGACCGATCCCCAAAAAACCAGTTGTTCTTCCCGACATACTGTATGACCTTGCCAAATGGGATTTGAAGCCGCAGTACCGCGATTCGCTTCAGGGGCTCATTGAAACCCTTGATGCAAACGAAAACATTGTCATCGAACTTGCCTCGCATACCGACTCACGCGACAGCGATGAACGCAATGACATACTTTCACAGAAACGTGCGCAAAGTGTTGTTGATTACCTGATTTCACGCGGCATTGATCCCGATCGCCTCGTTGCAAAAGGATATGGGGAAAGGGTTCCCCGTACACTCAATAAAGATATCACCCGGGAAGGTTATACTTTTAAGGCGGGCACCATGTTAACCGACTCTGTGATTAACCTGTTAGCGGGAACAAATGTGAAAGAGGCAGCGTTTCAACTCAACAGGCGCAGTGAATTTGCTATTCTCAGAAATGACTTTGTTCCGAAAACCAAAATCACCAAAAACATCCCGGCAACAAAAATTGAGATGGTGGTAAAGCCGGAAGAAAACAATGTTCCCTTTAAGAAAACCAAAGATGGATTGCGTCAGGCAGTGTGCTACATCAGTGGGATTACCACTGATTTCACATTCGACCCAAAGGAAAAGGAAGTTTATATCTCCCCTGTTGTGGCGCTTAAGTTGCTGAAGGAAGGAATCATCGACAAAACAAGTTTTGAAGGTGATCCAACCAAAATTCTCGGAGATGGCACGGTTGCCGATAAAGCAGTACTTACACTCAAAGAGATCCGAATCGGGAAAAACAGTGTGAAAAACGTAAAAGCAATTGTGAACAAGAAAACTCCATCGTTGCAATTCGGAGATATTTTGCTTAAAAAATTTGGCAAATACACCATTGATGATGGTACCGGCGAGATAATTTTCGAATGATCGGCTCTTCCAGATATGAACAGCGCGGTGTTTCCTCCTCAAAAGAAGAGGTACACGCTGCCATAAAAAGTATCGGCAAAGGGTTGTTTCCCAAGGCATTCTGTAAAATCATCCCCGATTATCTTGGAGGTGACCCCGAATGGTGCAATATCATGCATGCCGATGGCGCCGGAACAAAATCCTCACTGGCATACCTGTACTGGAAAGAAACAGGAGATATCTCTGTCTGGCGCGGCATTGCGCAGGACGCAATCGTTATGAATCTCGATGATCTGCTGTGCGTTGGAGCAACGCACAACATCCTTCTTTCATCCACCATTGGCCGAAATAAAAAACGAATCCCCGGTGAGGTTATTTCTGAAATAATACAAGGAACAGAAGAGTTTCTTGCTGAAATGCGCGCCTGGGACATCGGAATATGGTCAACCGGTGGAGAAACCGCCGATGTTGGTGACCTTGTGAGTACCTTAATCGTCGATTCAACTGTCAGCTGCCGGTTGAAACGTACCGATGTTGTTGATAACGGCCGGATTCGCGCAGGAGATGTCATCGTCGGGCTATCCTCTTCAGGAAAAGCAAGTTACGAAAAGGAGTACAATGGTGGGATGGGCAGTAACGGACTCACCTCAGCACGCCATGATGTTTTGGATAAAACCTATGCTGAAAGGTACCCTGAAAGTTTTGATCACATGCTTCCCGATAACCTGGTTTATGCAGGCAGTAAAAAACTCACCGAGCCATCCGGATTGCCAGGTATCGACATTGGCAAACTGATCCTCTCCCCTACACGGACTTATGCTCCCGTTGTGAGGAAAGTTTTCAACCATTTCCTTCAGGATATTCATGGTATGGTTCATTGCAGCGGAGGTGGTCAGACTAAAATACTTCATTTCGTTGACAATCTGCACATCGTTAAAAACCATATGTTTGTTGTTCCGCCGTTGTTTAAACTTATACAATCGGAATCAGGCACTCCGTGGGAAGAGATGTACCGGGTTTTCAACATGGGACACCGACTTGAGTTTTACGTTCCTGAAAGCATCTCAAACGCATTGATTGACATTGCTTTGTCATTCAACATCGAAGCGCAGATTATCGGCTACTGCGAACCTTCGTCAAAAAAAACACTGACCATTTCGTCGGAGTATGGCCAATTTGAGTATTAATCACAAATCGCCGGCCATCCACCAAAAATTTTTAGCCGGAAATGGTTAACTTTGCACTCCCATTTCATTTTTAAACATGTTAGATAAACTAGAGGCAATAAAGATACGCTACGAAGACATTCAGAAACAAATGAATGAACCTTCGGTGATGAGTGATATGAAAAACTATATCAAACTCAACAAGGATTACAAAGAGCTGCAACCCATCATGGAGGCCTTTGAGGTGTATAAAACAATTCTGTCGAATATTGATCACGCCAAAGATATCATCCACAATGAAAAGGATGAAGAGTTTCGTACCATGGCCAAGGAGGAGTTAAATGCTTTAACGGCAGAGAAAGATACCATTGAAGAGAACATCCGCATGATGCTCATTCCTGCCGATCCCGAGGATGGTAAAAATGCAGTTATTGAAATAAGGGCAGGAACCGGTGGCGACGAAGCCAGTATTTTCGCCGGTGATCTCTACCGCATGTACAGCAAATTCGCGGAAACCAAGCGATGGAAAGTCGAACTTGTTGATTTCACAGAAGGCACCATGGGTGGATTTAAAGAAATCATCTTCAATATCATGGGCGAGAATGTTTATGGCCTCATGAAGTATGAATCGGGTGTGCATCGTGTTCAGCGTGTTCCACAAACAGAAACCCAGGGACGCGTTCATACCTCGGCAGCTACCGTGGCTGTTTTACCAGAGGCGGATGAGTTTGATGTGGAAATAAAACAATCTGACGTCAGAAAAGATACATTCTGCTCATCAGGGCCCGGTGGACAATCTGTCAACACAACCTATTCTGCCATCAGACTAACACACATTCCTTCCAATATCGTGGTTTCCTGCCAGGATGAAAAGTCGCAGATCAAGAATTTTGAAAAGGCAATGAAGGTTTTGCGTACAAGACTTTACGAACTGGAACATCAGAAATATCTCGATGAGATCTCAAAAAAGCGAAAAACCATGGTCTCCACCGGCGACAGATCTGCCAAGATCAGAACCTACAATTACCCGCAAAGCAGGGTAACAGATCATCGGATCAACATGACTTTGTATAACCTGCCGGTGGTACTTGATGGTGAAGTTGAACCGCTTATCGAAGCATTACAACTTGCTGAAAACGCTGAAAGACTCAAGGAAGCCGGCACAAATTAATGTGATGGCAGGATAATGTGCGGTTGGTTAATCGCTAATTATTAATCGTTTAATCGTATAACCATGAATCGCGAAGAACTCATCCGGCTGATTTTTGCCAAAAAATCATTCCTTTGTATCGGACTTGACACCGATCTTGCAAAGATTCCTCAGCATCTGCTGACTGCAGAAGACCCTATCTTTGAATTTAATAAAGCAATCATTGATGCCACCCACGACCTTTGCGTGGCCTATAAACCCAATTTCGCGTTTTATGAGTGTTATGGGACAAAGGGATGGCAAAGTCTCACGAAAACGATTTCCTATATCAATACAACCTATCCAGACCAGGTATTCTCCATTGCAGATGCTAAAAGAGGCGACATAGGCAACACATCGCAACAATATGCCCGTGCCATGTTCGATCCTGCCTCCTCGGGTATGAACTTTGACGCTGTGACTGTTGCCCCATACATGGGTGAAGATTCCGTGAAGCCTTTCCTCTCCTACCCCGGCAAATGGATTATTGTTCTGGCACTTACTTCAAACAAAGGAGCAGCAGATTTTCAATTCTTCCGGAATGGAGACCAGACACTTTTCGAACAGGTACTGTCAAAGTCGCAGCAGTGGGGAAGCCATGATAACATGATGTATGTGGTTGGAGCCACGCAGGCGGAATTGCTGGGTGATATCCGGAAGATCGTGCCTGACCATTTCCTGCTGGTGCCCGGCGTAGGCGCTCAGGGTGGAAGTTTGCAGGAGGTGGCTAAATATGGCCTGACCACAGAATGCGGATTGATCGTTAACTCTTCGCGAAATATTATTTATGCTTCAACCGGTGCCGACTTTGCCATGAAAGCACGCTCAGAAGCGATGAAAATGCAACAGGAAATGGCCGAAATTCTTGGACTTTAACCAACGACTATTACTTGCCTGTTCGGGAGTTTTTTTTTGTCAAATACAGAGCAGCACCAGAAAAGCGCTATTCAACAATGGTAATCCACCCATGGGTATCGGGTTCAATACCTTCCTGGATTCCCTTGAGTTTGGTGTACAACTTCTGCGAAACGGTTCCTACCTGACCATTTTTACAAAATTTGTATTCTTTTCCTGTATCGCGGTCGTGGATCATGCAAATGGGAGAAATCACTGCGGCGGTGCCACATGCGCCAACCTCTTCAAATTCTTCAAGCTCTTCAACAGGGACTTGACGCTGTTCAACTTTCATACCCATCTCGGCAGCTAAAACCCGGAGCGACATGTTGGTGATCGATGGCAATATCGAGGACGAATCGGGCGTAACGTATGTATTGTTTTTAATACCAAAAAAATTGGCAGGTCCGGCTTCATCAATATATTTTTTCTCACGTGCATCGAGGAAAATACAGGAGGCAAAACCATCCTGATGGGCCCGCTGACCGGCCCGCAGACTGGCTGCGTAGTTTCCCCCCACTTTAATATGACCCGTTCCCAATGGTGCTGCCCGGTCGAAATCGCGAACGATCTGCATCTTCACAGGATTAAAGCCTTCTTTGAAATATGGTCCAACCGGTCCGACAAATACCATAAACATGTATTCCTTCGCCGGGCTAACGCCAACCTGTGCTCCGGTGCCAATCAGCAGCGGGCGAATATACAACGATGCACCTTCACCATAAGGAGGAACATACTTCAGGTTCAGTTTAACAGCTTTTAAAACAACTTCGGTGAATAATTCCTCCGGAACCTCCGCCATCATCACCCCCTGAGCCGATCGGATCATCCGCCGGGCATTTTCTTCCATCCTGAAAATCCTGATCTTTCCATCTTTTCCAGTGAATGCCTTCATTCCCTCAAAGGCCTCTTGTCCGTAATGCAGGCAGGTAGCAGCCATGTGCATGGTGATGGTTTCAGAGTCGCTTACTTCCAATTCTCCCCATTTTCCATCTTTGTAATAACAACGAACGTTATAGTCTGTTTTAAAATACCCGAACGGCAGGTTTTTCCAATCAATCGTATTCATATGTGAGAGTTTTTAGTTTGTGTTCCAGTATGAAAGTTCTTGTAAAATTAGAAATTTTCCTTATTGATTTATCAAAATGAAAAAAAAAATCATGCCTGTCTTTCAATTGTCATTTTGTCAGTCACCGCTTGCATGGCACTACCTTTGATAACGGTTAGCAACAACCAAAAACTGTTATCATTATGCAAAAAGGTAAAATAAACGTACAGACTGAGAACATCTTTCCAATTATCAAAAAATTTCTTTATTCTGAGCATGAAATATTTCTTCGTGAATTGATTTCCAACGCTGTAGATGCAACCCAGAAGCTCAAAACCCTGGCTGCTCTTGGAAAATACAGTGGCGACATCAGCGATTTGACCATTGAAGTTACCCTGAATAAAAAGAAAAAGACCATCTCCATTAAAGACAAGGGAATTGGGATGACTCCGGCTGAAGTTGACAAATATATCAACCAAATTGCATTTTCAAGTGCAGAAGAGTTCATAAAAAAATTCAAAACAAAGTCGGAATCGGAAATGAATGCCATTATCGGCCATTTCGGGCTTGGATTTTATTCCAGTTTCATGGTTTCCGACAAAGTGGATATTTACACAAAAACTTATCAGAAAAAAGGTGAAACGGCAGGTGTTCATTGGGAATGCGATGGCAGTCCGGATTACACCATGGATGAATTCGATAAAAAGGAGCGGGGTACCGAGGTTATCCTTCATATTGCCGATGATTCCAAAGATTATCTGGAGGAGCACACCCTTTTAGGTATTCTGAAAAAATATTGCAAGTTTCTACCCGTGCCCATACAATTCGGCACCGAAAAGATTTGGGAAACGGTTGAAGGTGAAAAAGACAAAGATGGCAACGACAAGCAGGTTGAAGTTGAAAAACCTCGCATTATCAATAACACCGACCCGATATGGAAAAAGAAACCAGTAGATTTGAAAGACGAGGATTACAAAAGATTTTACAGAGAACTCTACCCCTACTCGTTTGATGAGCCGCTTTTCTGGATACATCTTAACGTTGACTACCCGTTTAATCTCACAGGAATCCTCTATTTCCCGAAAGTAAAACGAAACCTTGAAGTACAAAAAGATAAGATTCAGCTTTATTGCAACCAGGTTTTCGTTACCGATTCGGTTGAAGGGATTGTTCCTGACTTTCTGACACTGTTGCACGGGGTGATCGATTCTCCGGATATTCCGTTGAATGTTTCACGCAGCTACCTGCAGAGTGATCCCAATGTAAAAAAGATTTCAAATCATATTACCAAAAAGGTTGCAGACAAGCTTGAGTCTCTTTTTAAAGAGAGCCGCCCTGAGTTTGAGACAAAATGGGATGATATCAAAGTATTTATCGAATATGGAATTATCTCACAACCTGAATTTTACGACCGGGCAAAGAAATTCTGTCTGTTGAAAAATGTAGATAACAAGTACTTTACCTTTGAAGAATATGAGAAACTTGTCAAGCCTGCCCAACAGGATAAAGATGGTCAACTCATTTATATCTACGCAACAAATCAGCATGAACAATACAGTTTCATCGAATCGGTTAAAACACGGGGATATGATGTGCTGATGATGGATGGAATTCTCGAAGCCCATTTCATCAATACGTTGGAGCAAAAGCTTGAAAAAACACGGTTCACCCGTGTGGATGCAGATACTGTTGAAAAATTGATCAAAAAAGAGGATGCCCTTCCTTCCAAACTCAATGATGATCAGCAAAAAGTACTCAAAGAGTTATTTGAAAAACAAATCGATGATAAAAAATTCACGATTGTTTTTGAAAGCCTGAGTGAAAAAGAGGCGCCACTGCTCATCACGCAAAATGAATTTATGCGGCGTATGAAAGACATGTCGGCCCTGGGAGGCGGAGGAGGTTATGGGTTTATGGGAGAAATGCCCGAAAATTACAACATGGTTGTTAACTCGAACAATCCACTCGTGTCGAAAATACTCATTGAAACTGATGGTGAAAAACAGATAAAGACCATCAAGCATTTATTCGATCTTGCCTTACTTGCTCAAAATATGCTGAAAGGCAAAGATTTGGCTGATTTTATCAAACGCAGTACCGATCAATTGGGATAAATTGTAATTTTATCAAATATTAACCAAAAAATAAATCTATCATGAAATTAAGTAAAGGTTGGATCATATTAATAGTAGTTATCGGTGTTGTGCTTCTCCTCATAGGTTGGGCCACCGGAATAAACAACAATTTGGTTACCAAGGAAGAAGGTGTAAACCAAGCCTGGGCGAATGTTGAAAACGTTTATCAACGGAGACTTGATCTCATACCCAATCTGGTAAACACGGTGAAGGGGGTCGCAAAATTCGAGCAGCAAACCCTCACCGCAGTAATCGAAGCACGTGCAAAGGCAACCAGCGTTCAGATCAATCCCAAAAACCTGGATGAAGGTTCTTTGCAAAAGTTTCAGGAAGCCCAGAATGGCGTAAGTTCAGCTCTTGGCCGACTGATGGTTGTTGTTGAAAAATACCCGGAACTGAAAGCAACTCAAAACTTTTCGGAACTCCAGGCTCAGTTGGAAGGGACCGAGAATCGGATCACTGTTGAACGGATGAAGTTCAACGAGTCGGCCCAAAGTTACAACACCTATCTGCGCAAGTTCCCTAACAGCATGTTTGCCAGCATGCTTGGTTTTCAGAAAAAAGCATATTTTCAGGCACAGGCTGGCGCTGAAAAGGCCCCCGAAGTTCAGTTCTAACAATCCCAGGGTCATTTTGAAAACCTATTTATAACCGACTGAAAGCAAAAACACATGGGGAACACTGCAAAAGATTTTTTTTCAAAGCAGGAACAAGAGGAGATCAAACACGCCATTATGAATGCCGAATTGGACACCTCCGGTGAAATTCGCATCCATATTGAAAACTCTGTTACGGGTGATGCGATGGATCGGGCTGCTTATATCTTCAAGCAACTGGGCATGGATAAAACTGAGCTCAGGAATGGAGTGCTGATTTACCTCGCGCTAAAAAACCGACGCTTTGCGATCATTGGTGACAAAGGCATTCACAAAGTCGTGCCGGAAAATTTCTGGAACGATATTAAGGCCAATATGTTAAATCATTTTCGCGAGAATCGCTTCACGGATGGTCTTATTGAGGCAATCTCAGCAGCTGGCCTTCAACTAAAACAGCATTATCCATATCACATGCATGATGTAAACGAACTCTCAGATGATATTTCGTTTGGGAAGGATTGATTTTGATGTGATGATGTGCTAATGTGCTGATGTGATGATGTGATGATGGGATGATGTGATGATGTGCTAATGTGCTAATGTGCTAATGTGCTGATGTGCTGATGTGCTGATGTGTTAATTTGAAAAAGAAGGACGGTATGAAAAGTTTCAGGGTTTTGGTTATTGCTCTTTTTTGGATTTTCGGGTTTTCCGGATTTTCAGAGGTATCCGGCCAGGATATTCCGGCCAGGCCAGATCCACCGCGGCTGGTAAATGATTTTGCCGGAGTGCTTAGCGCTGAGGAGGTTCAAAGTCTTGAGCAAAAACTTGTTATGTTTAATGATTCAACTTCGACACAAATCGTTGTGGTGCTGGTTAAATCGCTCAACGGATATGACAAAAACGAGTTTGCGCGATTAATTGGCGAGAAATGGGGTGTTGGCCAGAAAGGTAAAAATAACGGGGCTGTCGTGCTCGTTAAGCCCAAGTATGCCGGTGAAAAAGGTGAGGCCTGTATTCAAACAGGATATGGACTTGAGGGTGCTATTCCCGATGCGTTGGCAAAACGGATTTTTGAGAATGAGATGCTCCCGAACTTCAAAAACGGCAATTATTATGCAGGCATTGAATCGGCTACTAATACCATGATCTCGCTCGCCAAAGGGGAATACACTGCCGAACAATATGATAAAAGATCAAAGAAAAAATCGAGCCCGTATGCTCTTCTTATTCCCCTGATCATCATGGTTGTTGTATTCGCCATGATGCGGGGGAGCCGCGGTCGTGGGACTTCTATTGGTAAAAATTTACCATTTTGGGCTGCCCTCGGGTTGCTTGGGTCAATGGGCCGCGGTCACAGCGGATCGTGGAATGACTTTTCTTCGGGCAGTGGTGGTTTCGGAGGAGGCGGCGGCGGAGGTTTTGGAGGTTTTGGAGGAGGCAGTTTTGGCGGTGGCGGCGCGGGCGGCAGTTGGTAAATGGCAATGAAGTTGAAGCTGATAAAAAAACTTTGGTATTTCTATGCCGATGGTTTCCGCCAGATGACCGTTGGCAGAAGACTCTGGATTATTATTCTGATTAAATTATTCATCATTTTTTTTATTCTTCGACTGTTTTTTTTTCCAAACTTTTTAAACACCAGATTTGATTCTGATAAAGAAAAAGGCGATCATGTTGGGAAGGAGCTGATTGAACGAACGCATTAAAAAAGCCGGTGCTTTGGAGCAACCGGCTTTTTGATTTAAAGGTAAGTGATTTATTGAACCCCAAGTTTCTTTTTCACTAAAACCATCACATCATCTGCCTCATCTTTGTAAATAACAACATCTTCAATGGCATTTAAAATATAGGTGAACTTGTTTTCCTTAGCCACCTCTTTAATTGCTACTTTGGCTCTTTCGATAAAAGGTGCAACCAGTTCCTGCTGCTTGTTTTGAAGATCCTGGCTTGCCTGCTGCTGGAAAGCATCAATACGCCCCTGGAGATCGGATAATTCCTTTTCTTTGGTTTGTTTGATCAAATCTGACATACTAGCAGCCTGAGATTGATAATCCTGATACTTGCTTTCAAATTCAGCCTTCATGGCATCCATTTGATCGGTAAGCGCTTTTTGATAATTCTGAAGTTTGATCTTGACTGAATCAATTCCTGGCATAGCTGCCAAAAGAGTATTGAAATCAATATATCCAATCTTGACCGGATTTTGTGCTTGTGATGCGAAAGAACAACCAACGATTAGGGTAATAACGGCAAAGAGTTTAGCTAATTTTTTCATTTTCAATAATTAAATGGTTTATACTAAGATTTGGTGATGCAAAAGTAAACATTTTTTTTATTTTTTTGGTTCCCGGGAATCAGTTCCACCGGCAGGCATTTCTCTGGCTCCCGATGATTTTGGCTCTGAAGGAGATCCGCTGCCCGGTTTGGCTTTTCCTTTACGATTGTTCAGGTTCGCTCCCATATTATCAAGCACATCATCGCTGATATCATATTTCGGATTGGCATACATCATGGTCAAACTTCCGCCTTTATCAAACACCACTGCATAGTTATTGTTGGTTGCAAGTTCCTGAATCGCATTATAAATCCGTTCCTGAATAGGCTTAACCAGTTCCTGCCGTTTTTTAAACAAATCACCATCTTTACCAAAGCGGGTCCGCTGTAAGTTTTTGGCGTCTTTTTCCTTATCCACGATTTCCTGTTCCTTTTTCTTTTTCATATCATCGGGAAGGAGCACAGCCTGAGTCTGGTAATCTTTATACATTTTATCAACTTCGGCAAACTTTGCTTCAATCTCCTTTTGCCATTGAGCGGATATCTCATCCAATTGGGCCTGGGCTTCAGCAAATTCAGGAATGTTGTCGAGAATATACTGGGTATCAACATAGGCAAATTTCTGTGCCTGTACCATCATTGCCGTAAAAATGATAAGTGTCAAAATTAATACTGTCTTTTTCATATACGATTTATTTATTGATCATTTGATTTATTTATCGTGACGAAATCACCTTTTACCTCATTCTTCTAATCAATGGATGAATTAATAGAGAAATGGAATTGGCCTCCGCTTGCTCCGGGAACGCCCGGAACTTCATCAAGACCGTAACCCCAATCAAGACCCAGAAGTCCGAACATGGGTAAAAAGACTCTCACACCAAAACCCGCCGAGCGGTAAACATTGAAAGGGTTGAAATTAGCCCACTTCAGCCAGTCGTTTCCGGCCTCAACAAAAGCAAGTCCAAAAATAGTCGCACTCGGATTCAGTGAGATCGGATAGCGCAATTCGAGGGTATAACGGGTGTAAACCGTCCCCCCAATGGTGGATGGATAACCCGGTGTAAGCGAATTATTCGCATATCCACGCATGCCAATCAGTTCCCGGCCATCCATATTGTTATATCCCGACAATCCATCTCCGCCAAGGTAAAACCGTTCGAAGGGGGTAACTCCCAAATCCTGATTGTATGCTCCCAGAAATCCAAGTTGAAGCCTGGGAGTCATTACGAGTTTTTCGATAAGGTTGATATACCATGCTCCTTTGAATTTAATCTTGTAGTATTCAACCCACTTGTAACGCTCATTGGGGAGCATCGATTTATAATCAACATTACCCCTGAACATGGAATAGGGAGGTGTAAGTTCCAGGTTTATGGTAAACTCTGATCCATTTCTGGCAAAAATAGGCGCATCAACCGAATTTCGCGACAGCGCGATCGAATAACTTAAAGCATTATAAACTCCGTTGCCCCCGCCAAAGGTGAAAATCGAAGAATAATTATAGGTGTTATACCGGTTATAATTCAAACTTTGATACAGTGAAAAATAATCATCGGGCCAACGTAACTGAGTACCAAGTCCGACAGAAATACCGTCAATTTTAAAATAGGCATACCCTACGTCATTTGCGGCCAATCCATTGGTGTATTTTGAATGAAAATAGGAAAGGCTCAGTGCCAATGGCTTTCTTCCTCCCAGCCATGGTTCTGTAAAAGAGAAACTATAGCTGAAATAGCCTTTCCCATAGGTTTGGAAACGCAAACTAAGTTTTTGGCCATCTCCCGCAGGGATCGGCTTCCATGATTTGAGATTGGTAATATTCTTTAAAGAAAAGTTGTTGAAGGACAATCCGAGTGTGCCAACAATTCTGCCATAACCCCACCCACCCGAAAGTTCGATCTGGTCAGCAGAGGTTTCCGTAACATCATATCCGATGTCAACCGTGCCATCTTCCGGATTGGGATTGACATTGGGAGTTAGTTTCTCGGCGTCAAAATACTTCAGCTGGGCCAATTGACGCTGCGAGCGAATTAACCTGTCGCGGCTAAACAGCTGGCCCGGACGTGTTTGGACTTCACGCAGGGCAACGTGGTCGTTGGTTTTGGTGTTGCCTTTGATGGTCACTTTATTCACGGTTGCTTGCTTGCCCTCATGCATGCGAATCTCAATATCAACCGAATCGCTTTGAACCCTTGTTTCAACCGGCACTACGTCAAAAAAGAGATACCCGTCATCCATGTAGAGTGATCTGATATCGGCGCCGGCAGGATTGTAGGTAAGCGCCTCTTCAAGCGCAACCTGATCATAAACATCGCCTTTTCCTATTTTCAGGATACGATCGAGAAATTTTGAAGGGTATTTTGTATTTCCAACCCAGGTGATGCTCCTGATATAATACTTTGGACCTTCCTCAATCCAAAGGTCGATGTTAATCGTATTGTCATCATTTTTAGAGACAGAGTCCCGTAAAATACGGGCATCCCGATAACCAAGCGCATTGTATTTCCCTATAAGCAGTTGTTTATCAGCCTGATAATCTTCATCAATAAATTTAGCAGATTTAAATATTCTGAGCCTGATATTGTCATTAGCCTGCTGCCCTAAAACATTGCCGATTTCGACAAAATCGAGGGTTGCCGCCTCTTTTGCTGAATTATATACAACCTTGTCAAGGTCATTCATCGGATTAAAAACGCTTTTTTCTTTGGTTTTTTTAAATGATGACTTTATCACATCCGATCCTATGTTTTTATTTCCATGGATGTTAATGGAATAAACTTTAACCTTTTCATTTTTATCGATGTTGATATACATCGTAACCTCATTGGCCGTAGCACTGTCCTTTTTAAGCTGAATATCAATATCGGTGTTTAAAAATCCTTTGTCATTGTAAAACTTTTTAATAATATTTTTCGTTTTAATTATCAGGTTGTCTGTCACATAGTCACCCTTCACCAATCTGATTTTCTGTCGGATATCATCAGCGTCCGACTTTTTTATACCATTAAACTGAAATTTGGATAATCTCGGGCGTTCGGTGAGGTTGAAATCGAGAAAAATCTGATTGTCAACAATTTTGGTCACAGAAATTTTTATATCCTCAAAAAGGCCCTGTTCCCAAAGTTTGCGAACAGATTGTGATAGTTTATCACCGGGAACCTTTATTTTATCGCCTACAGTTAACCCTGATAGCATGATTAAAACATTGCCATCGAGGTATTTCACACCGCTAACTGTAATTCCTCCGATGTAAAATTCCTTCGGGCTGGCGTAGTCGGTAACATTGCCCTCACCGAGACTCATCTGGGCAAAAAGTGGCAGGGAAACAAGCATTAAAAATAAAGTAATCAGCAGGTTGTGAAGTCTCATTCAGATTTATTTACGTAAGTTGCCTTCAAATTCATTAATCTGTTCACTCGTAAGCCCAAATCTTCGCTCCCTTCCCTGAAAATCAAGAATGGCTTTGTAGAAATCGTCTTTACCGAAATCAGGCCAAAGTGTGTTGGTAAAATAAAATTCAGCATAAGCAATTTGCCATAGCAGAAAGTTGCTGATGCGATATTCCCCGCTGGTACGAATCAGGAGTTCCGGATCGGGGAAAGTTGAAGTAGCCAGGCAGGAAGTAAAGGTAGTAAGATCAATTTGATCGGGGGTCAGCTCCTTTGCTTCAACTTTTCTGGCAATTGTGCGGGCTGCTTCCACCAATTCCCATCTTGAACTGTAGCTCAGCGCCAAAATCAATGTTAATCCTGTGTTGCCGGCAGTCTCAGCAATTGACTTCATTAATTCTCGATAGCTTTTCGGTGGCAAACTTTTTAAATCACCAATCGCTTTAAGATTGATGTTATTATTCATCAAGGTCTTCATCTCCTTGTGAAGGGAGTTGACCAGAATGCGCATCAACGCATCGATTTCGTATTTGGGGCGGTTCCAGTTTTCTGTGGAAAAAGCATACATGGTCAGGTACCGAATGCCAAGTTCAGCAGCAGCCTCGGCAGTGTTGCGCACAGCGTCAACGCCCTTTTCATGACCAAGGGTTCGAATAAACCCACGTTTCTTGGCCCAGCGGCCATTTCCATCCATGATCACAGCCACGTGAACCGGCAATTTCTTTTTATCAATCTGGTCTTTGATTTCTATCATATGGAAAATCCGAAAATCAGTATTTCAAATCCCGGCATTTTTTTGACGACAACAAGGAAAATTTATAAGTGACAGCGATACCAAAAAAAGCATACCAATCTTTGTTTGATTCATTACCCCGTTGCATCCCGGGTTCATGATTGAGGGTCGGATCCGACAAAATTCCCGATTGATCCCCAAGTGCAATTCCACGACCATCCAGATAATATGTTGTACTAACATCATCCAGATAGTCATTAAAAGTTTTATGCATTTCCCAAAAAGCCTGAATACCCAAACGTTTTGCAAGACTAAATTTCACCCCCAATCCAAATGGAATTGAAACACTTACAGAGCCGTAAGGCTTACGTTCAAGGTACCCGATATTCTGTCCTTCTGTTCCAACCGACCGCAACGAAACCCCATTGCTGACAGGGTCAAAAAAGAAGACGGAAATGCCGGTGTAAATATACGGCGATATTCGGTTCACTCGGCTGCCTGTAAAGTAGTGTAGAAAATTAAATTCCACCACACCAGCTATATCGGTCATTTTACTGGTAAATGACAATCCTCGTTCGGGAAGAAATGTACTGTATGACGCATCGCCCTTTATGGTACCCTGCATGCCGCTGATTTTCACTGCCCAGCGTGTATCAAGCGTATATC
>DYQT01000054.1 GCA_020719165.1 Draconibacterium orientale
CATTGAGCGGTTCTCTTCGCGAGAACGTAGGGAAAAAAGATGCCAAAATGCACCGCAAGGAATTTAAAGTGCCTTGTGTGATGTATGGCGGAAAAGAACAGGTTCACTTTGTGGCTGATGAAAAAGTGCTGATGAAGATCATGCATACCCCCGTGGCCTACATTTTTGAGCTGAGTGTTGGCGGAAAAATCCACAACACCATTGTTCAGGATGTACAGTACCATCCGGTTACCGACCGTATGTTGCATGTCGACTTCATGGAGATTACCCCTGAAAAGCCTGTCATCATTGGTGTTCCCATTCAAGTTATTGGTGTTGCTCCCGGAGTTCTCCGCGGTGGCAGACTGATCAAAAAAATGCGCAAACTGGTCATCAAGGCATTGGTTCAATATCTGCCTGATGAAATCACCGTATCTATCGACGGACTTGAAATAGGCGACTCTGTGAAGGTTTCTGACATGGTTCTTGAGAACGTTACCTTCCTCGATCCTGCCAGCAACGTTATTGTTGGCGTTAGAACTGCTCGTGCCGTGGTTGAAGAGGCTCTTCCGGGAGCTGAAGGCGCTACCGCTGCCCCGGCAGCTGCTGCTCCGGCTGGTGCTAAAAAAGCCTAATATCATCTGATTATATTGGATGGAAGGTGTGAGGTTAGTAACTTTACACCTTCTTTTTTAATGCATGCAATGAAAGCAATGAAAGCAATGAAAGCAATGAAAGCAATGCAGGCATTGCAGGCAATGCAAAAAAATAGTTCCACGGAGATATATTTGGAGAAAGGATGAAATATCTGATCGTTGGCCTTGGAAATATCGGGGACGAGTATGCCGATACGCGTCATAACATTGGCTTTATGGCGGCAGATACACTGGCTGCGAATTTTAAAAAATCATTTGAGGTTGCCAGGCTTGCCTCTGTTGCCCGGATGATGCTCAAAGGACGCACCCTTGTTGTGATTAAACCAACAACATTTATGAATCTCAGCGGAAAAGCGGTTCGCTACTGGATGCAAAAAGAAGATATTCCCAGGGAAAATATTCTTGTCATTGTTGACGACCTGGCCCTTCCGCTGGGAGCGCTTCGTTTAAAGGCCAAAGGAAGCGACGGAGGTCACAATGGCCTGATAAGTATCAATGAAACCATTGAAACTACTGAATACTCCCGGCTGAGAATAGGTATTGGCAACGATTTCGCCAAAGGACAACAGGTTGACTTTGTGCTTGGCCGGTGGAGTGCCGAAGAGACAAAAATTCTTGTCCCACGAATCGACATCACTGTTGAACTTGTAAAAAGTTTTGTGCTGATCGGGACAGAACGGACGATGAATTTTTTTAACAAAAGGTGAGGCCACTTAATAAAATAAACTGACCTTTAAGAAATTATTAATGGTGAAAAGAAGATTTGGGGATATTATATAATACCTTTGTCTTGATCACTTATCACCACTCATGAAAAATGTGTTCCTTTATCCGCTACTGGTCTTATTTTTCATCTCCAGCCATTTCCTGTGTCACAGTCAAAACACCTCGTTGCAATCCTGTTTTTCGCTAGCCCGCACGAATAACCTCCTGATCAAACAATCGCAGCACTCGGTTCAGGCCAAAAGGCATACCCTCAGTGCCGAACGCCTTTCCATGCTTCCATCGGTTGACCTGCTCGCTGGATACAACTACCTCAGCAACCCGCTTACAATCAACCTTCAAACAGTGAAAAACGGTGTGGTTCTCGGCTCTTCGCAGCAAAGTGTATATACAGCCAACGAGGTCTACAGACAAATCACCGGACAGGATCTTCCATTACAGGTGCAACAGGACATCTACAATACTTCCAAAAACATCATCAACACGGCGTATCCTGACTATAACCCGGAATTAAGCCAGCAGCAGTATTTTACGGCCGGTTTATTCGTGAGGCAGCCAATTTGGCTGGGGGGTAAGCTCAATACTGCGCGGAATGCAGCGGCAACTGATTTGAAATCGGGGATGATCAACCAGCAAATGGTCGAAAATGAACTCGATTTTGCTATTGCCATTCAGTATATCAGGGTTCTTTACCTGAATACGCTGATTAAACTGAATGAGGAGACTGTGACCGCTTTTGCGGACAATGAAACCTTTGTTGCCGCATTGGTCAAAAACAACATGATCCCTCCTTACTTCCAAAACTGGACGAAAGTTCTTCTGGTTCAAGCCCGGAGCCGGCAAAACAATACATTACTTGATAAGCAAAATGGTTTGGCTGAAATGAACCGGTTACTTGGAGTTCCGTCTGATACAAATTTGAAAATTGAAGGTTTTTTGCAATACCGGCAATCGTCCATGCAACTCCCCGACAACAGCCTGATCGCACAAAACCCGATCATGCAGATGGCAGGTAACAATACGCTGCTGGCCCGCACAAACATCCGTGGAGCCCGGTCGCTGCTTCTTCCCAATTTTTTCGGAATTGCCAACATCAACCTTTACCAGAAAGAGCTTCCAGTGACCACTCCGCCCTGGATGGTTGGGTTAGAGCTTCAGTGGAATCTTTTCGACGGATTTAAAAATTACCAGCGGGTCCAGGTTTCAAAACAGGTTGCAGAAGAGGTATCCTTACAGGAAACAAACACCCGCAACGGGATCAGCACCAAGATCGCTGTGGCGCTAAACAGGCTGAGTTCAATCCAGCAGGACATCGCGTCCCTTGACAGCGCCAGAAGAGAGGCAATTATTACAACCTCCCTCATCAATGAAAGGGCCAGAAATAATTTTTCCTCGCCGAAAGACATCAATGACGCCTTGATCATCAGAGAAGAGATTGAAAAAGCTTTTTACACATCGGTTTTAGGATACTATTTGGCACTGGCTGAATATTTTAACCTCACCGGATCTTCTCAGCGTATCGCAGAATACCTTGATCAGCATAAATAGTCAAGTAAAAAACAATAAAGGTTACAAAAGACAGTATATGAAAAAGTTCATCACAAGATATTGGACCATCTTTGTTCCGATTGTTGTTTTAAGCATTGCGTTAATTTTTCTTTTTAAAGGGAGCGGACAAGCCGATGAAAAATATGTGCTCGGCATGTCGGATGCAGAATTCATCAATATCTCTTCTGCCATTCCCGGAAAGCTGGATTCACTGCTGGTGCATGAAGGAGACACAGTGATGGAGAATGAATTGCTGGCGATTCTAGGGAGTACCGAAGTAAACTCTTTACAGCAACAGGCGAGGCTGAACCTTGATGCCGCTAAAATACAACTGGAGTTGCTGCGAAAGGGCACCCGCCCCGAACTGATTGGAATGGCGCGCAACCTTTATCAGGTGGCCCGCCAACAATATGAAGTGGCTGCGCAGACCAATGATCGGATAGAAAATCTTTATAAAAACCAGGTAATCTCCGGCGAAGAGCGAGATCTGATCCAATTACAATACCGGGCTTCACAGCATGAAATGGAATCAGCCAAAATGAACCTGGAGATGTTACAGGACGGAAACCAGCCCGAAATAATAAAGGCGGCAGAAATTGGCGTTCAGCAGGCAGAACAAAGCTTGCTCCTGTCCCGTTCAATTACGGGAGACTCCCGGATTTTCTCTCCGGCCGGGGGTATTATTTCCTCGGTGGTGATTCATAAAGGTGAATTTGTCTCCATCGGATATCCCATCATTACACTGATGAAAAAAGGCACCCAGTTTATCCGGTTCAACATCAGGCAAGACAGGATGAAAGGCATTGCCATTGAAAAGATTTATCACATCACAATGCCTGGTTGTGAACCTGAAACATTTGCTGCCCGGGTCTCACATATCGAACCCACACTTGAATTTGCCGATTGGGTCCCCGTAAAAGAAAGCGGCACCTTTGAACTCCGTACTTTTACCGTTGAGTTTGATCTCGTTGATCCATCCCGGGTTCGCGGATTTCGTCCGGGAATGACCGGATCATTAATCCTGCCCTGATCATGATTATTCTGCATATTGTGACCCGTGAGTGGCGAAGGATACTGACGATACCCGTATTTTACTGGTTACTCCTGGTCATGCCTCCCGTTTTGTTTTTCCTGTACGCTTTTATTTACGAGAAAGAAAAAGTCAAGGATTTGCCTTTGGCCATTTGGGATGAAAGTCACTCTTCTGTGTCCCGGCAGTTAACCTTCCTGCTTGAGCAGATGGAGAGCATTCACATTACCCGGCAGGTAAAAAGTGAACCGGAACTTGAAAACCTGATCATCAGGGGGGAGGTGATGGGCGCAGTGCATTTCCCTTTAAAAATGGAAGAGCACATTTTAAGCGGTCAACCCGTTAACATCACCCTGTATACCAATGCTTCATCGCTGGTGCCGGCCAAACTGCTTTTTAAAAACACTTCGGAGGTGATCATCATGGGTGGAGCCGGGATAGTCCTGCAAAAACTGATTCAGACCGGTATGAACCGTGGAAAAGCCATGGCTCTGGTGCAGCCGGTCAGACTTACCACACTTCCGCTGTACAATCCCGGTTACAATTACTTCCAATACCTTGTGCCGGGATTGATCACGGTCGCCCTGCAAATGATCATCATCATGGTAGGCGTACTCATCTTCAGCTACGAAGCTAAAACAGGATCGAAGCAGGAACTTTATGAACTTGCCGGCGGATCCGCCATGCGCATACTGGCAGGAAAGATGTTTGCCCACCTTGTTGTAGCCTGGATCAATTTCATCCTTGTTACCGGGATTATCTTTCCTGTTTTTGGAATTGGCCAGTCCATGCAGGTTTTTCACTTTTTTATCCTGTATACTTTGCTGGCCATGGCTTGTATCAGCATCGGACAGATGATCTCGGTCCTCATCAGCGACACCATGCTGGCTACAGATATAGCCCTCTTCTACACAGCGCCTGCATTCGTCTTCAGCGGATACACCTTCCCCCGCTGGGCCATGCCCTGGTATGACCAGTATTATGCCCAGTTGATGCCCTATTCTTCCTTTCTTGACGGGTTCGTAAAACTATACCAGATGCAGCTTCCCTTCAGGTATGCTTTTCATGAAATGGGCGTTTTACTGCTTTTTTCGGTATTGACCTTCCCAATTGCCTTGTTTTTACTGAAGGCCAAAATCAGGAAGGAGTATTCCAGAATATGAAGGCCATCCGCAACATATTGTCGGTGTTTTTCAGAGAGCTTAAGCTGATTGGCGAAGACCACAGCCTGCTGCTTACATTGTTGATTGCCCCCCTGCTGTACGTTTTTTTTTACGGCAGCATTTATTCGTATAAGGTAGAGGAGAAGGTGAAACTGGCGGTGGTGGATGATGACCAAAGCAGTTTGTCACGATTGCTGATGCAGCAGATCAACAACCTGCAGATGGTTGACATTCTCATTGTTCCCTCTGTTGACAGGGCGCAGCATGAAATGTACGAAGGCGTTTGCCAGGGATATCTTTACATAGACAAGGGTCTGGAGCAAAAAGTGTTGTCGTTGCAGCAGGGAAACGTGGTGCTGGCCGTCAATGCCGGACGATTTCTTCCCTCCAGCGACCTGATTGCCTCAGTTACGGAGATATGCCTGGCTGTGAGCGCAGGTGTAAGAATGCAGTATTTCGAAATGAAGGGATTAACCGAAAGAACTTCTCTCCGGGAAGCGATGCCCGTGAACCTCGACTACCGGCCGATGTTCAACGATCGCTCCAGCTATGGCGCATTTCTGCTACCCGGGCTGCTCATGTTGATATTACAGCAAACCCTGCTTTTGGGCCTGGCAGAGAGCGTGGCAGCGGAACGGATGAAAAAAACTACAGGAAGCTGGTTTTCTGCAACCGAGGGTAATGTTTTTTACGGAATTATCGGAAAGGGGTTGTTTTACTTTTTCCTTTTTTCCTGCTATGCCTTGTTTGTACTGACCATCAACTTTTCGGTATTACACCTGCCGTTGACCGGAAGCCTTTGGGCCCTGGCCTTTATCATGGTGGTGTTTCTGCTTACGCTGATTCCCATGGCCATGTGGATAGGCTCCTTTTTCAAATCGCAGCTTCTTTGCTTACAAATCATGGCCTTTTCGTCCTATCCGATCTTTTTGATCACCGGGTATTCATGGCCATTCAATATGTTGCCGGTATTTATCCAGGGGATCTCTTCCCTTTTGCCAACGACTCCATTCATGCGAGTCTACATTTCAGTGACCCAGCAAGGGGGAACGCTGATGGATAATGCGGTTACTGTATTTCACATGCTGGCCTTGATGATCCTTTTTGCAGGCCTGAGTTTCCACCGACTCCGATGGCTTGCAGGGCGGCTAAGTTGAGTGTTTCTTTCTATGCTTGTCGTCCATTCTCAGTGCCAGCCTCTCGGAACCTCCATTGCAATGAACTTCACGGGCAATGAACAAACCCCGTCGCTGAAATCGAGCGGATGAAAATTATCCCAATCATGACACCACTGCTTCAGATCCATCCTTGCAGTTTGTAATAGGCGAGGGCAAAATATTCACGTAAGATTAAGAATTCATACTCCATGTGCATCCAGAATTGATACCGGATCGTGATGTTTCTCCCAACATCAGGAACCCATTTACGGGCGCCAAGGTTGCGCGATGAAAAATTCAGATCGGCTTCAATGGCCTTTTCAAATGCGGGTACTCCGTCAACCTTCAGAAAACCAACTTTTTGAAATACCCGCACAGCCCGTAACAAATGTTCGGGGGAGGTGACAATGAGGATTGACGATTTATGATGGACGATTGACGATTGATGATGGACGATTGACGATTGATGATGGACGATTGACGATTGATGATGGACGATTGACGATTTGGGAATGTTCTCTATTATTTTATAAACGTTGATCGCCTCAGCCCGGGTGTTGGTTCCAGAATTCTCAAATATGATCCGCCCGGGGGAAACGCCGCGCAGCACCAACTCCCTCTTCATCTGGTTGACGGAACTCATGCTATCGTTTACATCACCGGGAAGTGCAATAATTACAATGGATTTGGTGTAATGATTGGCTACCCTGGCGGCATACCAGCATCGCATCAGGCCTGATTCACTGGGCATTCCCCCTCCTCCCATAACCACAATGAAATCGGGTGGCCGGTGGATACCTGCTTTTTTCACCCCCATGTCGTACCAAACCCAGAACGGGGCAGAGGTAAGTGCAAGGATGATCATGAAAAAGGCAATTGCACCAAGTACAATCAAAATCCATTTAAAAACGGAGCCAAGCCGGTTGAGGACCACAATTCCCCCGTGTTTTTTTGCCTTCTTACCCGTCCACCTGTCCACTTTTTCGTTTTTTACCCGTTCACCATTTTGTCTTTCACGATGGCGGAGATTCTCTCAACCGGAATCCGTTCCTGCAGCATGGTATCGCGATCGCGGATGGTAACGGTATTGTCTTCGAGCGATTGGTGATCGATGGTGATGCAGTAGGGTGTTCCCAGTGCATCCATGCGGCGGTAACGGCGGCCTATGGTGTCCTTCTCTTCATAATAGCAGCGGTAATCAACCTTCATCACCTCCATGATCTCGCGGGCTTTTTCGGGCAACCCATCTTTTTTGGTCAGGGGCAACACAGCCAGTTTGATGGGCGCCAGTTTTGCCGGAATACCCAGCACCACACGCTCACTGCCATCTTCAAGTTTTTCTTCACGGTAGGCATGACTCAACACAGCCAAAAAAGTACGGTCGAGTCCGATGGAGGTTTCAACAACATAGGGCACGTAGCTTTCATTGCTTTCCGTATCAAAGTACTGGAGTTTCCTGCCGGAGTATTGCTGATGGGCGCTCAGGTCAAAATCGGTGCGGCTGTGAATGCCCTCCAACTCCTTGAAACCAATGGGAAATTCGAATTCTATATCGGCAGCGGCATTGGCGTAATGAGCCAGTTTTTCATGATTGTGGAAGCGATATTTCGATGAAGGAATTCCTAAGGAGAGATGCCATTTCATGCGCTCTTCCTTCCAGTATTCGTACCATTTCAGCTCTTCACCGGGTTTAACAAAATATTGCATTTCCATTTGTTCGAATTCACGCATGCGGAAAAGAAACTGCCTGGCCACAATCTCGTTGCGGAAAGCTTTCCCGATTTGGGCAATGCCAAAGGGGATCTTCATCCGGGCCGATTTCTGAACATTGAGGAAATTGACAAAAATGCCCTGCGCTGTTTCAGGACGAAGGTAAACCACAGAAGTATCATCGTTTACCGAGCCCATCTGGGTAGAAAACATGAGGTTAAACTGACGCACATCCGTCCAGTTTTTGGTGCCGCTGATGGGGCATACAATCCCCGATTCTTCAATTAAAAGTTTGATGTCGGCCAGATCATCCTTCCCCAATGATGCATAAAACCGGGTTTTAATGGCATCTATTTTATCCTGGTATTCCTTAACCCGGGGGTTCGTTTCCCGGTACATTTTCTCATCAAAGGTTTCACCAAAGCGGTTGCGCGCTTTTTCGACCTCCTTAACGATTTTATCCTCGATTTTCTGCAGATGATCCTCAACCAACACATCAGCACGGTAGCGCTTTTTTGAATCGCGGTTGTCAATCATCGGGTCGCTGAAAGCATCAACATGCCCGGAAGCCTTCCAAACGGTTGGGTGCATGAAAATGGCACAATCGAGCCCTACAATGTTTTCGTGAAACTGGGTCATCCAACGCCACCAGTACTCCTTGATGTTGTTCTTCAGTTCAACGCCGAAAGGACCGTAATCATACACAGCGCTGAGTCCGTCGTAGATTTCACTTGATGGGAATACAAAGCCGTATTCTTTGGCGTGAGATATGATTTTCTTAAAAAGGTCTTCGTTGTTGGCCATGTTTATCGTTATTTTAGCGTGCAAAGGTAGAAAATTTGACAGGAAAGTCAACCTGCCGTTCAGGGCGAATCCTAACTTGAGCGGCTTATTATAATCAACATCAACAGGTCATGACCACTGTTCAAAGGGAGTAATTATCAGTTGCTTTTCGGTTACAAATTTGAAAATGCTATTTTCCAGGTGGACCTCTATCGTTTCATTATTTTGTTTGAAAGAGACCTCCATATGGCGGGATTTGGCAATATTAATGAGGGTAATGGCTTTTTCGATACCATCGCCATGTCTGAAATTCACCACCTCGTCGGGAAGGGCAAGCCGGTTGCCTTCGTAAATGGATTCGTTTGGCCATGCATTCATTTGCTCATAAACCTGTTTCATCTCCACCTCTCTGAACTGCTCAATGGAAACGGGATTGCGCTCAAAAACCGCTTTGAAGAAGGGTTGCCAGTTACACGAATCCATGTAACGACCAGCGTAGAAAGCAAGATCGGCCACCCCCTCACCCACTGAACCAAACGGAAGCGAAGTGGTGGGATTTCCCTCACGGGTCTCTGATGATACGCAACGCATTGAAGAGAGATACTGAATAATCTCTTCCCGGGTTTGATTGGGAGCAATGGCGATCGCACCGTGAGCCACGAATGTTTTATTCGTCGATGGCAACTTAGGAGCTGTGTGCACGAACTTTTTCAGATCGGTGAAAAATCCGGCATGATTATCCAATCCGGGGAAATTTTGCTTCAAGGTTTTGATGAATTCAGGATAATGTTTCAGATTAAAAAGTTCATCGTCATGACTAATTTTATACCTGTGATCGATCGGTTGCATATAAACATCCTCCTCATCCATTTCACAATAGAGTTTTCGTCCGTTTTTGGCACCGAGCCGGTCTTTGCTTCCATGTTCATATCCAAAAGCCTTCTCAAGCTGGATGTAGTGGCTTGCCCCATGGCATATGAAACAAAGCTGGAACAATTTCTGGTGACGGCTGTAATCACGCAGAAAATTCATGAACAACTCAAAGTCGATCGGGGTTTCAAGGAATTTCAACAGCTTATCCCTGAACAGTCTGTATGCACTCTGATCGATGGTTGCCTCGGAATACATGGCATGAATCGAGCCGGTATTGTGTGCAATATAGGTTACCTGTTCGTGTTCAAGGGCACGTCGCGCGAGGGATGAAAGTTCGGTACCATTGTACCACATTGATTTTGTGACGATCCGGCGGTTGTTGGTAAGCACCCCTTCATCTACCAGAATGAAATTTTGCGAATGAAGCGGAGTTCCCATCAAAAATATCTTTTCGAGCGGGACTTCGGCTACAACGAACAATGCCGCCGCGTATAAACAAGCCAGAGATACACATTCACCGGCACCTCCTTCGTGATTGGGTTTGAAACGAAAAGCATTCATTGCCTCCAATGTTTCTGTTTTCCAATACGGAATGATGTCGGAATCGAATTTATCAAGCCCGAAGTGGCGACGGATATCCATGTCGAAATAGTACTTGTCGCCCTCATATCCAAAAAGGGCGTTGGATTTTGAAAGCATTTCAATGTCGATAAATTCGCTGAATCGGTTGATTTCGGTATTTTTATCTGTCAGACCCCAGGTTTCGAGGTCGAGGTTGAAGTTGTAGTGGTCCATCACATATTGCTTTACGCGATGAATCTTTTTCAGTGGTCCCATCTTCCTGATCCCGGTAAACCAGGGATCTTCGCGCCATTTCCAAATTTCGGGCGACATGATGTTGGCCAGTACCAAGGCATAGAGGAGGTCGGGGAAAATGAAGATCTCCATGTCGCTCAGGGTAAAGGCTGAGCTATATTTTTCTAGGGTTTTCTTGTTCATATTTGATCTTTACAGAACTGGTTGAAAGAAGTTCTCGCAGATTTTCGCAGATTTGGACGCAGATTTTCGCGAAAAAATCTAATCAGATATATCCGCGGGAATCTGCGTGAAAAATCAGCGGGAATCTGCGTGAAATAATCACGTTGCCTGCAACGGGCTGCAAAGATACTAAAAACGCCCGGAGTGGCACCCCGGGCGTTTCTGATCAAATGGTTAAGAAAAACGGAATAGACTATTGCACAACGAGTTTCAGGGTTTGACGCACATCCTGACTGTTTACGCGGATAAAGTAAACGCCGGCCTGTAAGGTTGAAATATCCATCTGGTAATTTCCATTGAGGTCCACGTTGGTTTTGGCCATCACTTCAGATCCCAGGGAATTATAAATCCTGATATCGGCATTCATGGCTTTTGCCGGGATAAGGGTGACCATCTGACTGGCCGGGTTCGGGAAAATAGTTACAAGCCTTGATTGGGCATTCTCCTGCATTCCAACACCGCCGGCTGCAACAGCCACCGTGAAGGTGGTTGAAAATGAGCTCATGCCACAGGTGTTGACACTTTTAACCATCACACTGGCTGATCCTGTAAAAGCCAGATCCCAGGTTGCTGTTCCAACAGTGCCCGAACCCGACATGGTTCCGGCAGCAGCAGGCGTAACTTCCCATGCATAGGTCGTTGCATAGTTTCCGCCGGTGGTGTTGTAATCTGTGGTGGGAGTTGATCCGGAATAAACGCTGGAAGGTCCAAACGGTGCGCCGGGTATGCCGGGAGCCGCAGGATCAACGGATACGATTGCCGCACCGGTCATGTTGTTGATGCAGTTGCCGGAGGTGGTGCTGGCAACGATGGTGTAATTGCCGGCTGTCATCTGGTTGCTGAAGCTAATGGCACTGCCCGTTCCGGCAACCACATTGGTGGTGGCCGTATTGTTGAGGTAAAGGGTATAGTTGGTCGCGGTTTGTGAGCCGCTGAGGCCAACGGGAACACCCGTACCACCCACAGCACAGTAGGCGCCTCCGCCAGTCACGTTAAATGCAGTTGGCCCTGCCAAAACATTGATGGAAAGAGGAGAAGACCAAATGCCTTCGCAGCTGCCATTGATTCCCTTCACTTTCAGGGTTGCAGTGCCGGTAAAGGTGGTGCTCCAGCCAATATTCAGGGAGGTTCCATTCGGATAGAGTGCACCCGCGTCGGCAGGAGCAAGATCCCAGGAGTAATCGGTGGCATTAACAGTGCCGGTGGTTACATAAGTGGTGGTTCCGGGATTCATGCAAAGTGAAGCCTGGCCTGTTGGGGGTGCGGCCTGACCGGGTTCAGTGCTGATGGTTATGTTCAGGAACGGTGTCCACGGACTGTTGCCACAAGCGTTTAAAGCCCTTACCTTCAACTGGGCAATGCCGGTAAAAGCATTATCCCAATTGATAACACAGCTGGTTCCGTTGTTGGTTAAAACACCGGCTGAAGCGGGGGATAAATCCCAGGTATAACCTGTGGTGTTGGGAACAGTGCTGGTTGTATAGGTTTGATCGGGAGGATTAATACACAATCCACTGATTCCCTGAGGAATGGTAGGTGAAACAGGAGCGCTGTTTACTGAAATGTAAGCTGCTTTTGACATGGTTCCTGCCTGGTTTCCTCCAATGTTGAAGGCATTCAGGGTTACATCAAAGGTGCCTGCTGTATTGTAAACAACAACCGGGTTCTGCAACGTTGAAGTTTCCGGGGTTCCGCCGGGGAAACTCCAGTTCCAGCTGGTGGCGCCTGTTGAAAGATCGGTAAAGTTGACTGTCATCGGGGTGCAGCCGCTGGTGGGTGCTGCTGAAAAATTTGTAGGGAGCGGAAGAGCGAGCGCGTTTAACGCTTTCTTGGCGCCGTTGTATATTGTTTTGGTGCTTTGATCCTGTACAAATGCAATCAACTCGCAATTGTTGGTCACCCATCCCGGATCTTTTGCAAAATTCAGTGTCAGCACAACTGTGTTGCCCGAAGCAAAGCTAATGTCGGTGCCCGTTGCACCCGGTACCATCAAACGTTCTGTATCATTGATTTCACTTTGACCCTGCCAGGAATAGGCAATCCCTGATTCAGTCAGAACAAGGTGCGCCTTCAGCGAGGTACCCGGAACTGCAGCTACCTTGGTAATGGTAAGTGTGATGGTGTAATTGTTACCGCTGTTATAGCCGGAAATGTCGATTGTAAGCGGCGACAAAACTGCATATTGCTGGGTGTACAATGGCAGGTATTGGGGATACATGCTTACTGAACTGCTTCCTCCAACATAATTCACGGTACCATCAAAATAGGCAGTCGGGTAGCCTGTGATACCGTAATATCCACAACGGGTTCCGGCTGCGGCATTGTAAAACGGGTCGGACGAAGGGTTATAGTTGTGATATTCAATTACAGCCACATTGGCTCCGTTTGTTAAAAGATCGTGGGCGCCCATGGCGGCTCCCGGGCAATAGGGGCAGCCGGTGCCGGTGCCGATTTCCATGATGACCATGTTTCGCTGTACTGCCTGTGAAAAGGCAAATACCACTAAAAATAATGCAACGAAGGTGAGTAACGTTTTTTTCATGAATCGAAGTATTTGGTGGGAATTGTTTAAATGTCACCGCAAAATTAACAATTATTCAGTTTGTTAGGGTGTTGGGGCAAACATTAGTTATAATTTTCACAATTATTTCCAAGATACGTTTGTTGCCGGCGCTGCGAATGATTTTTTTTTTACTTTTGCTAAACAAAAACCGGAAATCATGTACTATTCAGGACAAGAAATCGTCGAAATTGCCGTCAGAATTGAAGAAAACGGCAATGAGTTTTACACAGCGGCTGCAGAGATGATTTCTGACAGCAACGACATCAAAGGTCTGTTTTTTGACCTTGCAGAAAAGGAGGTTTTACATATCTCTATTTTCCAGAAACTGGCTGCAAAGTTTGACAACGAAAGTTTTGATTTCGGAGCCGAAGATGCCTCTGATTACATCAATCACCTGGCCGAATCACATATCTTTGGAAAACCGGATTCGGGTAAGGAGTTGGCAAAAACCCTCAAAACCCCAAAAGAAGGTCTTGAAGCTGCTTACAAATTCGAAAATGACAGTGTGGCATTTTACACCGAACTGCTGAAGTACACCCGCAGTGACTCAAAGCGGCTGGTTCAGCAGATCATCGATGAAGAGAAGGAACATGCCGCAGAAATCAAAAAGTTTTTATAAGATTTAGGGCGGCATTGCTATTTTACATGAACCATTCGCCCTGTTTTCACCTGATGATTTACCGTTAACCGGTAAAAAAGCACTCCATTACTGTGGTTAGGATAGGCTAACAGATCATCGGCAGTAACCGTTACATGATAATTTCCCGGTTCTTTAATTTCATTCAGCGGTTCCGCGATCTGGATTCCATATACATCAAACACTTTCAGGGTTACAACACCTTTTTCAACAACCTGGTAATCAATCGTTGTTTCAGAGCGAAATGGATTAGGATGATTTTGACGCGATGTGTTCAAACCAAACGCCGGCTCCTGCTCATCAGCACCCTGAAGTATGGAGAAATCAATTGGAACGGTCCAAATCTGATAAATACCGGTAGAATTATCCATCCAAACGGTCACTATTTTTGAATCATTTGATGTAAGGTCGATAATATCGCCCTGATAGCCCTGTCCCAATCCGCCAATCGGGGTCGGTTCAAAATTGTGATCACTGATTTCGTACTCCTTCCAGGTGTCTCCCCCGTCGGGCGACCGGGCAAGAAATACCCCGGTTGAATCGGCAGTTGTGTTGCGGTCGTCATAAAATATGACATCGACTGCACCAAATTTATCAATGTGAATATTGGGGAAGTACTGTGTTTTCCCATTGTTCAATGCATCCTGGTTGACCCTGATTCCGGAAGACCATGATAATCCGCCATCGGCAGAACGATAGAGAATGATATCAGGGTCAGTTCCTGCCGGAAAAAGATCCTTCTGGCCGGTAACAATATAAATCCATCCCTGGCGGGGCCCTTTTGTCGTGTCAACGGCAATTACCGGCAGTCCGTTAACCCGAATATTGTTTTTATTGGGAAGAACACCGGTAATTCCATTTACGCTGAAGGCATTTTCGGTGACATGCCAATCGGTGCCTCCGTTGGATGAAGAGGCAAACCCAACCATAATCTCCTTGAAAGGCGATGTATCGGTTACACCGGCCCAGCAAAGGAAAACCTCTCCGTTGCGGCCAACAGCAAGATCTCCGCCGGCATTCCTTTTTGATGGATTGTTTACCTGCTTTGGGGTGCTCCAGCTTTGCGCTCCATTACCGGTTTTTGTAAACATGATTGGAAAAGGGGTGGCAAATTTAACCCACGCGGCATAGGTTGTGCCATAAAAAGCACTTGCAACGTTTGCATCTGTAGTTAATGATGCCCGCTCCAGATCGTCGGTTGAGATGACTTTTTGCGACGACCAGGTTTGTCCCTGATCGTAAGAATAGTGAGAATACAATCCGACAAACGGAGATCTGCCCAATCGCGTGATGATAAAAGTGCCGTTTTTATCGATCGTAATTCCGGGATCACCGCCATGAAAAGCAATTGGTTCTCCGGTACAGGTATCATGTCCCTGCCAGGTAACGCCTCCGTTGGTGGTTGTGTAAATTCCCTCACTGATAAAAAAAGGAACAAATGAGAGGGTATTGCACGAAGCAAAAAACGTATTCTGATCTTTCGGACTTTTAACCAAAAACACCTCAGTTTGAGATACATTGCTGGGATGTATCCGGTAATTTTTTCCGATTTTCAGCGGATAATCCCCTTCAATGGTTTGAGCCGCTGATGCTATCTGGCAAACCAGTAATGCAATCAAGAATACGCTTTTCATTTATGTGTTTTTCCGGACAATCCCAACTCCCTGATCGGTTTATTGCCCAATGTAAACAAATCTGCACATGCCGGAAATACTCTTTTCTCCGACCAACCGTAAGCTGTAAGCTCCATTCGGGATGCGAAGGGTTCCTGTTATGTCAGCGAGGGGAATACGATAATTTCCTGCATTCAAATCCCTGGTCGATCGTGCAATGCTTTTGCCTTGTGAATCAATCAACTCCAGCATCCACTTTCCGGCGGTTTGGAGGGTGAAACACACCTCACTGTAAGGTGTGGCGGGGTTCGGATTAACCTGCAGGCTCAGTGTTTTTTGTTCACCGGGAATTGCTGAAATATAAAAAACAAACTGCAAGCGGTGATTCGCTGCATCGATGAGGGTGTCGGAAAATGCTTGAAAAACACCCCCGAACAATGCAGCGCCTTCAAAATTTCCATAGGGAACATGCAGAAACACGAGGGAATCGTTCAATATTGTACCGGAGTAAGGCCCTTCGGGTCCCTGGATGGTCACATCAACATTGTTCAGGGGACTCCCACCCGGGAAGACAATTGCTTTGACAATCATATCGGCCCTGTTTACAGTCAGCATGAAATTAACGCCTGGCACGATCTGTCCCGAAGCGACTGCCACATTGTTGACAGCCAAAGTGTTGGTATAAGGATGCACCGCAGTAACGGTATAGGTTCCGGCAGGAACCAGCAGATCATAATTTCCGGAAGCATCGGGATGGGTTGCATAGCCCGGAACTGAAACATCTGTGAGGGTCACATCTGCCGGTTCTCCGGAAATGGTTACATGACCCTGGATGTGTCCTGAATTTGCAACCGGAACCAGGGTGAAGTTAACGTTTGGCGTAGTTTGGTTTACAATCACCGGGACACCTATGAGCATCTGAGGGCCATAGCCGCTGAGGCTGGCTGTAACATCATAATTCCCGGCAGGCAGATCGAGGGTATAAAACCCGGTGGCATCGGGATTGGTAGTGGCTACTCCGCCCCCGGCACTTACCAAAACCTGAGTCACAACACCGGAACCCCCGTTGAGGGTAACCGTTCCGGTCATCAGTCCGTTGGTTGGTGCAAGCGTCAATGTAAGATCAATACCGGTAACCGTTTGCTGGTTTGCAACAGCCACATTGAATACCGTATCGGGGATATATGCCGCAAGTGACGCGATAACATTGTATGTGCCTGGCGAAACCTGAAGAGTGTAGTTGCCAAGCAGGTCGGGATGGGTGGTGAAGGTTCCGGCGCTAACCACAACGCTGTTCATAATCCCAAACCCATTGACAAGGGTAACGGTACCCTGTATAATTCCGGCAGGCACAGGGTTAAGTGTAAGATTCACCGTGGTGGTTTGGTTGTTCAGCACTACCACGTTTGTTTGCGATGATGTAATGTAACCCGCAAGGCTGGCCGATACCGTGTAGGTTCCCAGCGGGACAACCATGGCATAATGGCCGGTGGCATCAGGATTGGCCGTATAGCTGCCCGCCTGGACAACCACCTGGGT
>DYQT01000055.1 GCA_020719165.1 Draconibacterium orientale
AGCTTAGAATATGGTTGATTATCTGTGAGTTAAAAAGAGTTATATAGTAGACAACAATTTTAAACAACCTTTTATTTGTTGGGAATTTAAGGCCCCCAATGAATTTAATTGAGAATAGATGAGCGAATCGCTGAATTCCGAATATTAATTATTATATTCGCTGATCATTATTTATCTCCACAAACATGGAATGGTATTTAAACGCCTTGCTTTTGTATCCAGAACGGACCATTATCCCTATAATCGCTCCTGGATACTAATAAATCAACCCAGATATGAAAAATCAAATTTTCAAGACACTGCTTGTATCCGGTATTTTTCTCAGCCATGCTTTTTTTTTATATGGCCAAAATGCACAGGAAAAGGATAACATTCAAAAAGTGCTGGAAGAGGCCTGGAATGATACAAAAAGTGTCGCCGGGGGGAAAAATGCCGATTATATCCCTTATCTGGCAAATGTTCCTTCCGGTCTTTTCGGGATTGTTACCGTTACAACCGACGGGAAAATATATAAAACTGGAAATTCAGACTATGAATTTGGCATAGAGTCTATCTCCAAAGTTTTCGTCCTGGCTCTTGCCATGCAAACAGTACACCCGGATACGATACAAAAAAACATAGGTGTCAATGCAACAGGGATGCCTTTTAATTCAGTAATTGCAATCGAATTGGAAGGGAAAAGTCCGGTAAGTCCAATTGTGAATGCAGGGGCGATGGCAACCAACAGTTTAATTAAAGGAGAGACCAGGGAGGAACAATTCGACAAAATTCTAAAATATTTCAGTAAAATAGCCAACCGGCCATTGCACGTCATCAGCGAATTATATCAATCAGAGGCTGCCACAAACATGCATAACCGCGCTATTGCCATGTTGCTGGCATCCTACGGCCACATGTGGGCCGACCCGCTGGATGCCTGCGACAGCTATACCAAACAATGTTCTGTCGGGATAACAGCTGAAGATCTTGCCATGATGGGAAGTTTCCTGGCAAATGGCGGGATTCATCCCGTGACGAAAGAACGAATTTTGAAAGAAGAATATGTGCCCAAGGTTCTGGCGGTAATGTCAATGGAGGGTTTGTATCAGAATACCGGTGACTGGATGTACACGGTTGGCCTGCCCGCCAAAAGCGGTGTGGGTGGAGGCATCCTGGCCATTGTTCCGGGCAAAATGGCAATTGCCGTCTTTGCTCCGCCGCTTGATGAGGCCGGAAACAGTGTAAAAGCACAAAAAGCCATCGCGTTCATGGCGAAAAAACTGGGATTTAACATTTATCAACCATAAATTATTGAATTCCTTTCAACCAGGAATTTTTATTCAGGATAAAGCTGTTGCATCTTTTACTTTTACTTACTATTCATTTAAAATAACTTTCCCATGGCACTACACGAAAAAGAAAAAATCATTGCGAAGATGGATGAAGATATTTATACTTCAACCGATTTGAGAATGAGTGTTCCGAAATTCAAAATTCCTGAAATAGAGAGCAGAAGTGAAGAGGTGTATTCGATCATCCACGACGAACTGATGATCGACGGTAACTCCAGATTGAACCTGGCAACGTTCTGTTCAACATGGCTCGATGAAGGCATTCACAAATTGATGGATGAATGTTTGGATAAAAACATGATCGATAAGGACGAATACCCGCAAACTGCCGCTATCGAAGAGCGCTGTGTGCATATGATGGCTGATTTATGGAATGCCCCGAAAAGCAAAAACACGATCGGTTGTTCCACCACCGGCTCCAGCGAAGCGGCCATGTGCGGCGGACTCGCCATGAAATGGCGCTGGCGCGAAAAAATGAAAGCTGCCGGGAAAGATACCTCAAAACCAAATTTGATAACCGGTCCCGTGCAGGTGTGCTGGGAAAAATTTGCCCGGTATTTCGATGTGGAGATACGGCAAATTCCAATGGAGCATGGTCGTTTACTCATGAATGCTGAAGAGGTTCTGAAACGTTGCGACGAAAACACCATCGGGGTTGTTCCTACGCTGGGTGTTACCTTTACCTGCCAATACGAAGATGTTAAGTCGATCAGTGATGCCCTGGATGAATTGCAAAAAACAACGGGGCTTGATATTCCCATTCACGTGGATGGCGCCAGCGGTGGATTTGTTGCGCCTTTCCTCCATCCCGATCTGGTTTGGGATTTCCGGCTGCCCAGGGTAAAATCGATCAATGCTTCGGGGCATAAGTTCGGATTATCACCCCTTGGCGTTGGCTGGGTTATCTGGCGCGAAAAAGCGGATCTGCCCGAAGGTCTGGTCTTCAATGTCAACTACCTGGGAGGCAACATGCCAACCTTTGCACTCAATTTTTCACGACCGGGCGGTCAGATCGTTGCCCAATACTATAACTTCCTGCGTTTGGGAAAAGAGGGATACACCCGAATTCAGCAGGCCTGTGCCGACCATGCAAAATATATTGCCGGGAAAATAGAAAAAATGAAAGTGTTCGACATCATTTATGATGGTCAGGGAGCGCTGCCAGGAGCATGCTGGACGTTGAAAAAGGATGCCAATGTGGGTTTCACATTGTACGACCTGTCCGACCGTTTACGCAGCAGGGGTTGGCAGATTGCCTCCTACTCCATGCCCGAAAACCGTGAGGATCTGGTGGTACAGCGGGTATTGATCCGTCATGGTTTCAGCCACGACATGGCCGATTTGCTGATTGAAGATTTCAAACGCGCCCTTGAATGGTTTGAGAAACACCCCGTCAATAATTCCAACGGAATTGAAGAGACAAAGGGCTTTAACCACAATTAATTCATATGTCAATAATATAAAGAAATAATGGAACCGACAAAAACCGTCAATATGACAACCACCCGTCTTGTTTTTATGACGGGTGCCGCAGTGTTTAGCCTGCGTGGCCTATCGTTTATGGCAATTGAAGAATTAACCATGTTTTTCTATGTCCTGTTCGGAACGGTGTTTTTCCTGATCCCGGCATCGATGGTTTCGGCAGAGCTGGGAGGGGCCTTCGGCAGTATCGGCGGGGGTGTTTATACCTGGGTTAAAGAGGCCTTTAATAAAAAACTCGGATTCCTTGCCATCTGGCTGCAATGGATTCAAAACGTGGTGTATTACCCCATCTTGCTGGGGTTTGCAGCAGCCATCATCGCCTACATGATCGGCAAGCCCGAATTAAGCAACAATGGCACCTATGTCGGACTTTTCTGCATTGTAGTGTACTGGATTGCAACGGTAATCACCTTAAACGGTTCACAGGTAATGTCAAAAATTGCCAGTTATGGTTTTCTGCTGGGTACCATCATCCCGGGCGCTGTGTTAATCCTCAGTACCATTATTTATATCGCCATGGGAAATCCGCTTGCATTTCTTCATCCCTCTGCAGCCGATACCACCAATGCCTATGTGATTGAGGGTATTACCTCCCCTCGTTGGTTTCCTCACATCACCAGTCTTGATAATATCACTTTCCTGGCAGCAGTGATATTGATTTTTGCCGGGATTGAAGTTCAGGCTGTTCACGCCAACGAACTAAAAAATCCTTCCAAACAATTCCCAAAGGTGCTTCTTTTTGCTGCTGCCCTGATATTCTTTCTTCAGATATTGGGATCACTGGCGGTTGCTGTTGTTTTACCCGAAAGCAAAATCACGTTACAGTCGGGGTTGATGCAGGCATTTGAAAATCTTTTTATCAGCATGGGGGTGAAATGGCTGTTGCCGGTTATTTGTGTGCTGATGGCCTTTGGCGTGCTGGGAAGCGTGATTTCGTGGATTGCCGGTCCGAGCCGCGGTTTGTTATGGACCGCCAAAGATGGTTTGTTGCCGCCGGCGCTTGCAAAGGTGAACAAAAAAGGCATACAACAAAATATTCTCATCATCCAGGGAATGATCGTAACCCTGCTTGCATCTATCTATTTTATCATCCCGAATGTGGGAGTTGCTTTCTTTTTATTGGGCGCTTTAACCATTGGTTTATACCTGATTATGTACCTGTTTATGTATGCTGCCGGTATCAAATTACGTTATTCGCAACCCAACCTTCAGCGGTCGTTCAAAGTTCCCGGTGGCAATAAGGGCATGTGGGTAATTGCAGGCATCGGATTTCTGGCCGTATTGTTTGCCTTCATCGTCTCATTTTTCCCACCATCACAGCTTCCGGTCGGCAGTCCGCTCGAATACGTAGGTTTGGTTGTGGGGGGCACCATTCTTTTTACCGCTTTACCATTCCTGATTACAATAGGGAAAAAATAAGATGAAAATAAAGGGAACATTGCTTTCGCTTGCTTTGATCATGGCATTTCTCTGTGCGCAGGCACAAGAACAAGATATCGAATTGTTGAAAGTCAGGATGAATGCTTTGGAAAGAAAGGTATCTGTTCAGGATTCATTGTATAAAAAACTGCTGCACAACGATTTGCCAAACTCCAGAAATGAGGTGGAGAACAATTCATATGCAGGATTTGTCATTTCAAGCATCAAGGGGGTTGTGCTTCGAATTGGTGGTTTTGTTGAAGCCGATCTGATCCACGATTTGAATCCGCTGGGTGATAAAACTTCATTCACAACTTCCTCCATCATCATGAACCCTGCTCCGGGATCGAAAAATGTAACAACCTTTAGTGTGCGACCCTCCCGTATTTCGTTCAGGGGCAGCAACACCGACGAAAGTTTTTCGGCTTTGCTGGAGTTTGATTTCGAGGGAAGCAACGGCGCAACAACCCCCCGGCTGAGACATGCCTGGTTAATCTATAAAAACTGGAGCGCGGGACAGTATTGGAGTAACTTTATGGATAATGACAATAATCCCGATATTCTTGATTTCGAGGGGCCCAATGCCACTATTTCCATTCGCCAGATACAGGTCAGATATAGTCTGAAGATTGGCAGTAATAACATGATGGCCTTCTCCCTCGAGGCCCCTGGCGCCGAAATCACGGCGCCCGAGGCCTGGAGATCAAAAAGTGTTTTTCCCGACGTAACGGTCAGTTTTCAACATACGTTCTGGCAGGGAACCAGCCATGTGCGACTCGCGGCCCTGGTACATCCGGTTACCTACCTGAATGGAAGCGCTGCACAGAAAAATGTGGTTGGAGGCGCTTTGAATCTTACCGGGAGTATCCAGGTTACCAGGCTTGACAATATCAATCTTCAGGCAACTGCCGGCAGCGGATACGGAAAGTATAACAATGACCTGGGTGGGCTCGGTTATGACGCTTTCGTGCGTAAAAGTGATACAACTCAATTATCAACGGTAAATCAATTGAATTTGTTTGCCTATTACAACCATTGGTGGACTCCCCGTCTCAGCTCGGCATTGGGCGGGGGTTATGTCGACATGTTTGACAGTAAAGAGATCGTGGGGCCCGATGTTATTCAAAGCACAACTTATGCCTCAACCAACCTGATTTTTTATCCAAACAATAATTTTAAAATCGGGTTTGAGGTACTCTACGGAAAAAGAAAGGATACCGATCAAAAAACGAGGGATACTTTCCGATTTCAGTTCACCTTCTTTGGAAAGATTTAGCGACCAATGGAGTTGATGCCGCGATTAAAGAACGGTTAAACTTTTCCCAGCCAGCAGCAAAATAATGATGGCCACACCTATTACGATCCGGTAGTAACCAAACCACTTGAATCCATATCGGGTGAGAATCGCGATGAAGGATTTGATCGCAATTATGGCCACAATAAAAGAGACAACATTCCCAATAACAAGCAGGTTGATATTCTCGCCCGAGATTACCTTGTAATTGCCAATCAGCTTCAGCGCCGATGCTGCAAACATGGTCGGCACCGCCAGGAAAAAGGAAAATTCGGCTGCCGACTTCCGGCTGAGCTTCTGGCTCATGCCTCCCACAATGGTGGCTGCCGAGCGGCTCACACCGGGAATGACCGAGATAATCTGGAAAAAACCAATGATCAGGGCTTTTTTATAGGTCATCGGGGTGTTGTCATTTTCGGGTTTGTCGAACCACTTATCAACAAATATCAGTAAAATACCACCCAAAAGCAATGCAACCGCCACAACCATAACGCTTTCGAGCATGGTGTCGATCTGCTTTTCGAGCAAATAGGCGATAATCAGGGGCAAACAGGCCACAAAAAGCTTGAAATAAAAATCCCAGGTTTGAAAAAAACGCTTCCAGTAAAGTACAATCACCGAAAGGATGGCCCCGAACTGGATGTTTACGGTAAATGCTTTGACAAAATCGGTGCTCTCAACACCCAGGATGCTTTGGGCAATAATCATGTGCCCGGTAGAAGAAACCGGCAGAAATTCGGTAATGCCCTCCACGATGGCAATGATAATGGCCTGAAAAACAGTCATCAGTCTTTGGGCTTTTTCATAATGGCAAAAATCTCAATCACATAGCCGGCAAGAATCAGAATGGGGGCCAGCGTGATTCGCCGGTGGCTGAATATTTCGGGGTTGAAGGTATTGGGATCGGTTGACCCTCCGCCTACCATCAGTAAAAAACCGGCAACGATAAAAGCAAGACCGATCAGCATCAGCCGGTAATTCTCTTTTCCGAAAGCAAATTCTCCCACGTTGGTCGTTTTCACCGTTTGTTCTTCACTCCTGGCCGGTTTGGCAGCAGACGGGGCTTTTGTTTGTGTCGGTTTCTTATCCATGGTTCAAATGAAATTGGAGAGCAAAATTACAGAAAATTTGAGAATATCAGGTATATAATAAATCGGTGCGGATACGCAGATATTTACGAACAGCCAGCGACGTGGAAAACCAGGAAATCATGGCTCCGAGGATAAAAATAGAGACCACCAGCACAATGAGCATTATGGGATTCTGCAACCCGGCCAGTTCGGGAACCTCCTCCAGCGCGAAATAGGTTAACAGCATCAACATCAGCAAAGCGATAAAAGCGCTGATAAGCCCGTGAAGGATGCTGCTCAGCAATAAAGGCCTGCGGATGAACCCTTCGGTTGCGCCAACCAGTTGCATGCTGCGGATGATAAACCGCCGCGAATAAACGGCCAGTCTGATGGTGTTGTTGATGAGTACGATTGCGATGAACAGCAGAATGCCGCTGAAACCAAGGAGGATGAGGCTGATTTTATCAACGTTGCTGTTGATGGCATCCACCAGCGATTTCTGATAGAAAACCTCTTTGATTTCAGGAATTGCCAGCAATCGTTGCTCGATGCGCCTGAGGGTGTCGGCATTGGCATAAGGCGCTTTGATCCTCAGATCGATGCTGGGAAGCAAAGGGTTGTACCCCAGAAAACCGACAAAATCCTCTCCCAGTTCTGCCTTCAGCTTTTCGGCAGCCCTGTCACGCGGAATGTACTCGCTCAACTTAACAAAATACTGACCATCGAGGTTCTTTTTGAGTTCCAAAATTTCCGACTCCTTTACCCCATCGCGGATCATAATCGAAAATCCGATGTTCTCTTTCACATAATCCGACAATATTCTGGCATGCAGGATGATCAAACCCAGCAATCCCATCAGGAAAAGTACCAGGGTAATGCTGATGATGGTGGTAAACTTCGAAGTGGCGATTCTGCGCCGGTAATAGCGTTCTTCGTGCTGACTCATTTTGCTATCTCCTTCTTCTTTGCCTTTTCCTTTTGTTTTTCCTCTTTCTGCTTGTGCTGAACAGCTTGCTTTTCCTCACTGATCATCTCCTTTTGCGCCTTAGAGTTGAAGCCCATCGTCGATTTTAACCCGCTCAGTGTGCTTTTCCAGAAGTAGTTGATGATTCCCTTGTCTTTTGCCCTGCTGAAGTGTATGATCCCCGTCTTCATTTTGCCCGCTTTTGTGGGGTTGTCGTTGTTTACGATGAGATCATTGGCCGCAAAATTGATCACGCCGGTCTTGATTTTTGTCCAGGTGGTCTGCTTTTTATCAAGTACTTCAACCGAAAGATCGTTGTAATAGAAGAGCAGGTGTCCCTTTGCCACATCATCGTTGGCCGTTACCAGCGGAACCACCAGCTTTTTGATTTTACCGCTCACCACCCTTGCAGGCAACAGGTTGGTGAGCATGGGATTGATCTCGGTGAGGTCAACAGGCCCCATGTTGGCCGAAAAAGTAAATTTGTTTTTCGGGTCACCAAAATGAAACCGAACCGTGACATCAAGTTTTCCTTTCCCCATCATCCATGCCGTTCCCTTCAGCTCCGATACCAGCCCGGCGTGAAGCAACACCGAATCGTTGGTGAGACCGGTAAATGTGGCGCTCAGCTTATCAAAAAAAATGGTTCCGGGAGCCGCTCCTGTCTGTTCGGCATAATTGGCTTTCCCGCTTTTAAGCATCACGGTATCAATCTTCAGATAGGTTTTCAGCTTCCTGATCCCGTCCTGCGGCATGGGCGGTTTGAAACCAGGCCTGGGAGCAATGCGTTTGTCGCGGTAATCATCCACGGTCAGGGTGTCGATGGCCAGCAACCCTGCCTGTAGTTTTCCTTCAAACAACAGCGACCGGAGATTCATGCGTTTCAGTAAAAGCCTGCTGATACGAATATCCATCCAGTCGGTCTGATACCCCAGCTTCCGGGTATAATCATGCTGGTTGTAGAGGGGCTCAAGGTGAAAATCGTTGATGTAAACCTCCGATGATTTGGTTGACAGGCCTATTTCACCAAATGAAATTTTGTTCATGCCGTTCTGCAGGGGCATGCTATAGGCTCCCAGGGTGATGCGGATATCGTTGGCATTGAACAACCGCTGTTTTCCTGTGTGTGCCGAATCAACGAGAATATGGTCGATCATGATGTTGCAGGAGGGAAATTTGTTAACCGTGATGGAATCGCGGCTGCAATCAACAAACTCCAGTTTTGCATTTTCAACCATGAATTCCTTTATTTCAATGGATGTCAATCCGTTGGGCAGCGGTATCGACATCATTTTCTCCTGATGCTGCTCCTTGTTTGTTTTTGGTGGAATTTTCATCCGAAAAACCGTGATCTCGGGTCCGATGAAACGAATCCGCCTAACATCAATTTTCCGGTTCTTCACGGCATCCATGACATGAAAACCCCTGATACGGAACTGATTGATGGTTAAACGTATTAAAAGTGGCGACATGGTGTCGGTGTGTGCATGAGCCCGGTAAAATGCAGTGTCGGGTATGAGCGAAAACTTGTCGAGGGTAAGATCGCCCAACACAACATTCAGTGAAATACCGCCGATCTCAGCCTTGTACAACCCTTTACTCTCGCGGCTCACCGTTTCGGTGAGATAGCTGCGAAGGATTTTTCCGTAGTAGAAATATCCGATGGAAAAGGATATTCCAACCAACAATACAACAACGGCCATGAACCAAAGAATGATTTTTAGGAATGTTTTTGCTTTCATTTTTTTGCTTTTTTATCCTGCTTTATTCTTTCCCTCTGAATTTTTGTATTCACCCCGACGCTTGATTTAATGCCGCTCAGAGCGCTTTTCCAAACATAATTAAAAAAACCTTTAGATTGATCCCGCTCAAAATAAATAATTCCGCTCCTCATTTTGCCATCCCTGTTCGGATTGCCGCCGGCCAGAAAGAGATTTGCCAATTCCGACACCAGCCACGACTCTATTTGGTTCCAGGTACCTGGCTGCGTTGCATGAAGGTCAATGGCCACACCATAATGCAGAAAGTCCAGTTTGCCATGGGCGCTGGTGTTGTTGGCATTCATATGCAGTATTTCAGTGGAAGAGGCTGTTCCACTTAAAATCGATACCGGCAATAGTTTCGAGAGCATCGGGTTTATGGCTGTCAGATTAAGCTCTCCGATTGCAGCCTGCATGGTAAAGGTGTCCCTCGGATGGCCGGCCAGAAAGTGAAACCACGCCTCCATGGGAGCCTGCCCCATCAACCGGGCGACACCGCGGAGGTCGAGGTCGGGACGGGGAGCGACCGGGTACAACGGGGTGCAAAAACCGGTGAGTGTGGCATTCATCCGGTCAAAAAAGATCTTTCCCGGTTCATCGCCGGTTTGCTCTTCATACGATGCAAAGCCGTTGGCAAGTGCAATGGTATCGATACAAACCGGAAACCGGATGCCGGCAATCATCTGGCCGGGCATGAGCGGGCGCCGGTTAGTGTCGGCGGGCAAACGCTTGTCGAGATAGTCATGGAGGGTCATATCAAACAGGGTCAGCCTCGAAACATGCAGTTGCCGGTCGCGGGCAAGTTGCCGAAAATCAACCTGCGATAAACCAATCCGGGGAATTTGCAACTCAATCCGGTCGGTTGAATAAACCGTCCTGCGCGAAAAATCCGCCCGGCTGAAGTTTGGCATCACCGCCATCGAATCAATGAAGACACTGGACGATCCGGTAGAAAAACCAAACCGTTTGATGGAAAAATTGTAAAGACTATCCTTCGAAACCCACGAATAACCGGGTGCCGAAAAGGTGATATCATCGGCGTTGAACAACGGGGTGCCGCCCGTGTTCGCCCGCGTAGCCGAATCAACCCGGAAACGGGTTACGTCAAACATGATATCCGCCATCGACCAGGAATTTGTTTTTTCATCCCCGTGCAAAACCAACCCGACACGAGCGCCTTCAATGGAGATTTTCCGCACCGCCAATGTCTTCATAAATGGGGGAATTTTTATAACACCCGAAAGATCAATCTGCCCCGATCCGTCCATTTTCGCCCCCTCATTCGTCATTCGTAATTCGTAATTCGTAATTCTCTCCACCTCCACCACCGGCCGCTCAATACTCAGCTCTTCCACCAGCCACTGGTTGTCGAAAATTGCCCGGTCGAAATAGAATCCCCTGAACCGGATTTCAGGGATGGTAATGGTTGCCAGGGTTTTTCGGCCTGTAAGTTTGTTCAACGGTTTGAGCGGCGTAACTTTAACGCCTTGCAAGGTGATGTTTGCAGGATAGGAATTAACCTCTAAACTTCTGGCTTCCAATGCATAGGCGCTGTCGGAAATTACGGCCCGCAACGGGAAAACCTTTAATTGCAGAGAGTCGAATTTTATCAGTCCCCCGTCAGTTTCTGTTTCGGGGGTATGAATCAAAGCATCAACTACCGAAAACTCAATGTCTTTCAGCGAAAAATAGGAGGCTTTACGATCCTCTTCTCCATCGTAGGAAAAAGCACCCTTTCGCACCAGACATCGCCTGATTTCAAAGGTGTGCACGAATGTGCTGGTTTTGGGAATTTGCGCCTCCTGAGGTGGCCCCGCCGGACGAAGACTGTTGTTGGTTTTGATAGAAAGGGACGGACCGTCAAGCACAATCTGATTGGCTTTAAGAATTTTTTCAAGAAAGAGTTTCTTGTGGTTCAAACCGGTGAGCCTGAGTTTGTGCAACGTGAATGCCAGGGTCATCGGGTGCTGCCTTTTAACCAGCGAATTAAAAATTTGCGGGTTGGCCGATTTATAGAGCTTCACATTTTCTGCTTCTATCAGCGAATCGCGGGTGATAATCCGGACATGGCCCGCCCGGAGATGTCTTAAACTGTCGGGCGAAGCAACCGAAAGGGATTGAAGGTCGAGATTGAAATCCTGGCTGTAAAAATACCCCTGTTCATTCATCCCATGCACCGAATCGATGAGAAACTGATGCATGGTGAGGTCGAAACTGCTGGTAACGATGGGAGTCTCCCTGCCGTGCAAACCGGTCGAAAACTTAAAATACCCCTGGCTGATGTTGATCTCGTTGCCCCTGATCAACCATAAATACTGTTTTAACAGATCATACACCACCTCTTCATTTTTAGCCTGAAAAAAATCCTCCGGTTTTTTAAACGTGGGATCTGGATTTTTTGATTGCCTGTAGCGGGAGTAACTGATCTCAGGCTCCCGGATTATCAGTTTGTTGAAATCGAGTACTCTCCGGTTGAATACCTTTTTCAGGTCGATCCCGGTAAAGAGGAGTCTGGGCAAATTAACAGACATCGTATTGAGACGGTTCTCTGTTTGAAGCAAATTTTTCTCCCGGTTTGGAAAAATGGTGGCTTCGCGCACATCAATCAGCGAATTCCGCGTTGAAAAACGGATGACAGAAGCATTTACCGAATGAATTCCATCGCGCATCGCCAGCGAAATCCGCTCCAGATCCAACTCAATGGCGCGGGAATAAAAAATTCGCTCCCTGTCGAGGTGTGCGAGTGAATCGAGCCTGAAATTATTCAGCTCAAGATCTACCTTCCCGATACGTAACTCGGGTCGTACCTCGTAAATTTTGTTGTAAAACTCAAATGAACCGTTGGTCAGGCGAAGGGTGTCGATGGCAATAAACCGCAACTGACTGGCAACCACGGTATATAATCCGGCCAGGGTTATTTTTTTCTTGCTCTTTTTCCTGATCATCATCCCCGGGGGAGGTTGATTCCGATACACCTGGACAAAGAAATCGGAGAGATTCACCGCCGAAACTTCCACCTCCCGTTCGGTCATGGCCCGGTAAAGGTCAACCCCTCTGATCGAAAATGCCGGAAGGTCGATTCTGAACAAATCGCCGCTGTGCACCTGTCTGATCTTTTCAGATTTGAAATTCGGGAGCAGCGAAACATTTTTTCCGTAAAGCATCGATTTTGTCAGCGAGAAACCAATTTCATCCGCCTTCAGCAAATAAAGACTGTCGGCGAGTAATGTGTTAAAATGATGCACAATGAGGTCGATATCGCGTGAGTAAAAAACCCTGTCACGGTTATAATAGCTGAAGGGATTCACCGAAACATCCTTCAGCACCGTGCTGAATTCATAGGCTCCGGTCATTTGTTTGCTTGTATGTTCTCCAAAAGAGGTAAAGAGAAATCCATGGTCGATTTTTACCGAATCGATGTGAAAATCGTTGAAAACATCGGAAACAGCCGGATACAGATCTTCGTAAATCACCCGCCATTTGCTGCGTTTGGCCGCAAGTGTATCCGGAAAACCAACGATGCTGATGAGCGGTCGCCTGACAACCAACTGGCGAAAGTTGATCCGCTTGCCGGCATAGATCTGTCGGAAATGAACCTTGTCGATAACAAGGGATGCAAAAGAAATACGGTACAGCGATCTGGCCATTTTCCCCTGTTCCTTAAGCTTCTGGTATTGCAGGGTGTCGGGAATGAGTTCAAAACTGTCGAGCGAAACTTTGCCGGTAAGAATGTTCACATGCACCGCTTTAAAATCGGCATGATACAAACCCTTGCTTGAAACGCTGATTTTTTCCTGCAGATAACTCCTCAGAAACCAGTTGCCAAAGTAGTTGAAACCAAGGAAAACCCCCAGAAATAACATCAGCAATAAAAACATCAGGATGGCTGAAATCTTCCACCCGATGCGCCTCCGGCGTTTTTTCGGTCGTATGTCGTCCTGCGTTTCCTGATCGGCCATGAAGCAACCTTCTTGATGTTTCAAAGGTATGCATTTTCCCGTTTCAGCCGAAATCGCTAATTTTGCAGGGAAAAGGCGTACAGGCGAACCTTTTCGCCAACCAATAATCCCAAACCCCGAAATGGACTACAACTTCCCCGAAATCGAAAAAAAATGGCAAAAATACTGGGTGGATCATAAAACCTTTAAAACGGTGACCGATCCGGCCCGGCCAAAATATTATGTACTCGACATGTTTCCCTACCCTTCCGGAGCGGGTTTGCATGTTGGCCATCCGCTTGGATACATCGCCTCCGACATCTACTCGCGCTATAAACGGCTGAAAGGCTTCAACGTGCTTCACCCCATGGGATATGATGCCTATGGTTTGCCTGCCGAGCAGTATGCCATCGAAACAGGTACCCATCCTGCCGTTACCACCGAAAAAAATGTGGCCCGCTATCGCGAACAGATGGACAAGATCGGCTTCTGCTATGACTGGGACCGGGAGGTGAAAACCTGTGATCCCGATTATTATAAGTGGACCCAGTGGACCTTCATCCAGCTTTTCCATCACTGGTACAACAACAAAACACAAAAAGCTGAAGCCATTGCCGATCTGATACAGATTTTCGAATCAGAGGGAAACAGCAGCGTTGAGGCCTCCATGACCCAAAACTGGTTCAAAGAGGTGATCAAAAAAGACTCCTCGTTTGGCGTAAGCTGGGAAGGTCATTTTTCGGCCGGTGAATGGAACTCCTACACCGAAAAACAGCAACAGGAAATCCTGATGAATTACCGGCTTGCCTACCTTTCCGATGCCATGGTGAACTGGTGCCCCGAACTTGGAACCGTGCTGGCCAACGATGAAATCGCCAACGGTTTTTCGGTACGCGGCAGCCACCCGGTCGAACGAAAACTCATGCGCCAGTGGTTTTTACGCATTACCGCCTATGCCCAACGCCTGCTCGATGGCCTCGAAAAGGTCGATTTTTCCGATTCGCTCATCGAAATGCAGCGTAACTGGATCGGCAGATCGGAAGGCGCCGAGATCCATTTTCCCATCAAAGACCGGGAGCTGAGCCTCAGCATTTTCACTACACGCCCCGACACCATCTTCGGGTCAACCTTTATGGTGCTGGCGCCCGAACACGAATTGATTCCCGCAATTACCACCCCCGATCGCAAAGAGGCCGTTGAGCAGTACCTGCACATGGCCAAAAACCGCTCTGAACGCGAACGCATGGCTGAGGTGAAAAAGGTGACGGGCGAATTTACCGGAGCCTATTGCCTCAATCCATTCAACCAGGCACCCATCCCCATCTGGGTGGCCGATTATGTGCTGGCAGGCTATGGCACCGGCGCCATCATGGCCGTTCCGGCCCACGACAGCCGCGACTACGATTTTGCAAAGCATTTCAAGCTTCCCATCGTGGAGGTGGTGGCCGGTGGCGACATTTCCAAAGAATCATACGATGCCAAGGATGGCATCCTCGTCAACTCCGATTTTATCGACGGACTGCCGGTGAAGGCAGCCATCAGTGCCGTAATCGGCAGGGTGAACGAAATGAGAATCGGCAGGGGCACGGTCAACTTCCGCCTCCGCGATGCCATCTTCAGCCGGCAGCGCTACTGGGGTGAGCCATTCCCGGTCTATTTTAAAGATGGCATTGCCCACACCCTTGATGTGAGCGAACTTCCGCTGCGTTTGCCCGAGGTGGATGCCTATCTTCCAACCGAAACAGGCGAACCACCCCTGGCCCGTGCTAAAAACTGGACAACCAGAGAGGGTTATCCGCTCGAAACCAATACCATGCCCGGCTTTGCAGGCTCCAGCGGCTATTACCTCCGCTACATGGATCCCCGCAACGACCGCGAATATTTCTCAAAAGAGGCCGTAAACTACTGGCAGGATGTGGATCTTTACATCGGTGGTGATGAACATGCCACCGGACATCTCATCTACTCCCGCTTCTGGAACAAATTTTTGTTCGATACCGGTTATTCCGTCAAAGAAGAGCCCTTTAAAAAACTCATCAACCAGGGCAAAATCCAGGGACGGTCAAGTCTGGCTTACCGCATCAAAGGAACCAATACGTTTGTCTCCGCCGGGTTGAAAGACCGGCATGATACCACCGAAATGCACGTTGATGTGAATATTGTAGATAACGATATCCTCGACACGGAGGCTTTCTGCCGGTGGCGCCCCGACCTCGCCGGATCTGAATTCATCCTCGAAGATGGCAAATACCATTGCGGTTACGCGGTGGAGAAGATGTCGAAATCGCTGTACAATGTGGTAAATCCCGATTATCTTATCGAAAAATACGGCGCCGACACCTTTCGCCTCTACGAGATGTTCCTCGGTCCGCTGGATCAGTCGAAACCCTGGGATACCAATGGCATCGAAGGGGTATTTCGTTTCATCCGCAAATTCTGGCGGCTCTATCACGACGACCAGAACAATTTCCGGGTTACCGGCGAACCCGCTGAGGCCGCCGAACTTAGAGTGCTTCATAAAACCATCAAAAAAATCCAGGAGGATATCGAACGGCTCTCTTTCAACACCGCCGTGAGCAGTTTCATGATCTGCGTAAATGAACTCACCGAACTGAAGTGCCACAAACGCGGCATCCTCAGCGACCTGGTGGTGCTGATGGCCTCTTACGCCCCGCATATTGCCGAAGAGCTGTGGAGCCTGCTCGGACACACCGGAAGCGTTTCCGTGGCGGTGTTTCCGCACTTCAACCCCGATTACCTGGTTGAAAACACCTTCGAATACCCGGTTTCATTCAACGGCAAAACCCGCTTTAAAATGGAACTTCCCTCCAACCTTACAATTCCGGAAATTGAAAAAGCGGCGCTGGATGCAAAAGAGTCGGAAAAATGGCTGCTTGGAAAGCCACCGCGAAAGGTCATTATTGTGCCGGGGAAAATTATCAATATCGTGATTTGATTTGCACAAACCCTTATCTATCCCCGTCCTCTGTGCCCACGAAGGATCGGGGAGACTTGGGTAAATGGCGAATAGGAATGCAGGTATCCATTTACCACTGAAACCGTAATTGCTGCGCATGAAGTTGGGTTTGAATTCATGGTTGGATAGCAATGACCGTTTTATTCATGAGGCTCATCAGATAGAACTCCCGTGAGAATCACTTCGTAAAGTGCCGTGAATAAAAATCACCGAAGATGTTGAAAATACACAAAAGAAATTAATTTTGTATACGCGGAGGTGGCATTCAGGCTGTTGATACGGTTGGGAATCAATATGAACAGTTTTTTTGAAAAGAATTACCCATAAACAGGATACACATGAAAAAACATTTTGCCCATTCTCAATCGTACTTGATTGTACAAAAAGTTGTGAAAAGCATGGCCATGATTTCATTGCTCGTTGGAGGTTTGTTTCTAATCTCTGATTTTCCGGCTGATTTTTCGCTGACCAGCATGGACTGGATATTCCGGATACGGCTTTTCCCCAAAATCTTCACCGGCTTGGCGTTTTTCCTGCTGGCTGTTTACTATTTCATGGAAGCGCTAAAACCGGTTAAAACGTATGACTGGTCGCTGGTATTTCCAGAATTGGCATGGCTCTCTGAATCCACTGTCGAGGGGGAAAATGATTTTCTTCGACCTAAGGAGCTGTAATAATATAACTTGTTTATTGTATTCAATTGTTTTATCTTTACAGCATGGAAAAGATAAAGCAAATAGCAGAGCG
>DYQT01000056.1 GCA_020719165.1 Draconibacterium orientale
TTTGCTGAATGGGTGTCCATTGAGTTATTTTTCATTCTTAAAAAAAACCACTGAGGCACTGAGTTCACTCAGGATCACTGAGAAAAATTAAAGAATTTGACTCAAAAACAGATCAATGAGATTGCCTATAAAATAGTTGGCTGTGCGATCGAGGTTCATAAATTCCTTGGCCCTGGTTTATTGGAATCTATGGTGCCTTTGGTAATGGAAGTATTTGGAAAACCACCAAATACTTAGTGTTTCTGCGTGTTCTCAGTGCCTGAGTGGTTACCAGAAAACCAAGCAGAAAATCTCCAGGTGTGCCAATGCTGAACACAGGTGCCATCAGGAACTGCCTGCAGAACAGTGATGCCATGATAAAAATTCCTCTTTTCATATTTTAAAGATTCAATGTATAACCATACTAAAAATATGCTGGCCATTGAACAGGCTAATTTAATGAAGTTTGTTTGTTTTTCCCTATTTTTGTGATGGAAACCCTCAGATAAATTTGACATGAACCCCGATGATCTTCTGCAAAACATTCAACAATACGGAGCGGCTCACGCAAATCCGGCAATTGTTGAAAAGTATGCCCGCTATTTCAAAGAAGGGTACGATGCCTATGGATTAAACCATGAACAGGTTAAAGAAAAAGTTGATGATATTCTTTCATTGGCGGATATCTCGCAGGACTTAATTCTGGAAACCTCCCTGCTCATGGTTGCATCACCGAAGTATGAATTAACCGCCATGGCAATTCAGTTGTTGCTTAATTTTCAAAAATCGTGGACGATTAACACCTTCAACGTCGTAGAAAAATGGTTTTCTGTTGGCATTACCAACTGGGCTCAAACCGATTATATTTGCGGGGAGATGATGAACCTGTTTTTCAAAAGGCGACTGATCGGGATTGAATCAATCGCACACTGGCGAACCTCAACCAACAAATTTCAGCGAAGAGCCGCGGTTGTCAGTCTTATTAAGCCGATGAAACTTTCGACGGACTTCAGTCCGTTTTTCGAATTTATAGCGCCGATGATGCACGACCCCGCCCGCGAGGTACACCAGGGTTTGGGCTGGTTTCTGCGCGAAACATGGAAAAAGCAGCCTCAACCCGCCGAGATATTCCTGCTGAAATATAAAGAAACCGCGCCACGATTGATTTTTCAATATGCAACGGAAAAGATGACGGCAGAGGGTAAGGAAAAGTTCAGGAAAAGTAAACAGGTAAATGGTTAAGCAGGAGGAAAAGAGAATGATCAGGCAATTTGAAGAGATCAGCAACAACGCCTGGCCGGCGTTGCAAACGCTTCAGTACGATGGTTGGGTGCTGCGGTTTGCCAATGGCGTTACCAAAAGATCCAATTCTGTCAGCCTGCTTTATCCCTCCACCCTGCCCCCTGACGAAAAAATCAGCTTTTGTGAGCATCTTTTTGCATCGCAACAAATCACGCCCTGTTTCAAGATTACGGAAATCGCCACTCCTTCCGGCCTGGATCAGCGGCTGGCCGACCGGGGTTATTTTATCCATTCACACATCTCGTTTCAAACCCTCGACATTTCAAAAATCCCTTCAGAACCCCTTGGCAATATCACCATTGAGGACAAACTTAAACCACGGTGGATGGATGATTTCATCAGGATGAACGAATTTGACCATTCACGAAAATCCACCTACATATCCATCATGAAACAGTTGTTACTTCCCAAATGCCTGATCTCCCTGACCCATGACAAAAAAACCATAGGTGTCGGACTTGGTGTGGCAGAGGGAAGCTTTGTTGGCTTGTTCGATATTGTGGTTGATAAGGCTCACCGCAACACAGGGCTTGGTTACCTGATCGTAGAGAACATCCTGCGATGGGGCCGCAAACACGGGGCGAATACAGCCTATTTACAGGTACTCACCGATAATGCCCCCGCAATGAGCCTTTATGAAAAAATGGGATTCACAGAAGCTTACCGTTACTGGTACAGAATGAAACGATGAAGTTATTGGAAACAAACATCCTTCTCCAGCATTAATAAACTAAACAACCTTACAATTATGAAAAAAACTGTCCTCACCTTCACATTGCTCTTTGCATTGATTTCGGGTGCTTCCTTTGCTCAGCAAAATCCAAAAACCCGGATTCACCAGGTTGGTATCAACTTCAGCACCCTCAACTCCTTCGGTTTACATTACAAAACCGGTAACGAGAAAACGCTATTACGATTGAGTTTTCTCTCCCTGAACCTTGGGAGTTCTGCTGAATGGGGCAAACCTGAAGACTCCCTTGATTATAAAACCCAAAACTATGGCGCAGGATTCAGGCTGGGTTTCGAAAAGCGGGTCCAGGTTGTTTCACAATTGAATTTTATCTGGGGACTGGAGGCAGGATTAAACTACACCTACAATAAACAGTCGGCCGAATACCCGAACAGCAATTTTACCAGAACAGAATGGCATATGACTCCACTGGTTGATGTGGTTATTGGGCTCACTTATACCATTGCAAATCATTTGGTGGTTGGTGTGGAAATCACACCCGGCATTCAATATTCCTTTGGAAAGGTAAAAAACATCACCGAAACGCAAACTTCAGAAAACACAACCTCCTCCTTCGGATTTGGTTTCAACAACAACGCAGCAGCATTGTCTGTCGCCTACCGGTTCGGGAAATAAACGGAATCAGAACAGCCGCTGCAACTCTCGTTTGATCTCTTCCAGTGCGGTTTCAACCGGCAATTTTCCCCGGGAGATCGTTACTTCAAAAATCATCTTTACCAGATCTCCTGCCATGGCGCCTTCGGGCAACCCCGACGATGCATTATTGATCATGGCAACGGTCTCTTCCTTCGCATTTTTAACAAGTTCCCATGAATTTTCCGAAATATAGAGCTGTTGCGAAAGGTTATATTCAAATTCCTCCCTGATCGTTCGTACCAGCAATGATTGCAGTTGCCATGCAGTCAACTCCTGACTGGTTAAACGCAAAACCAGATTTGACGGGTGAATTCGCTCAAGGAACAGCACAAACCTTTCATATGCCTGCAGCCGCAGGGGCAGGATAGTTGCATGATCGTGGTTTACTGCAGCTACCGGCACAGGCCTTCGCGTTTGCTTCAAATAATACCACAACAGGAAAAAGGCGCCTCCGAAGACAAAGATCAACCGGAAAAATCCGCCAGCCAGGTGAAAAAAGAATGGATGATCAACAGGGGGATGCATTGGATGGGTTTTAATGCAAAGATAAGAAAATCGGGACAAGGGACTTTTTTTTTTCAAATCCCAATTCTTACTCACATATTTTTTCTAAATTTGTTCTTTTTTTCAAAAACTTCATTTTCACTACCTTATGACAACACTCGCTAACAGAATCCAGTATCTGGCCGAAAGTGAAACCCTGGCCATGTCGCGCAATAGCCGCGAGCTCAAAGCTGAAGGTCACGATGTAATCAATCTTAGTCTTGGCGAACCCGATTTCAACACGCCCGACTACATCAAGAGGGCTGCAAAGGATGGCATTGACCAGAATTACACTTTTTACTCTCCGGTGGCAGGTTATGAAGACCTGCGCAAAGCCATTTGCATCAAACTGAAACGCGACAACAACCTTGATTACGATTCCAGTCAGATCGTAGTTTCAACCGGCGCCAAGCAATCCATCGCCAACGTGATGCTGAGTTTGGTTAACCCGGGCGATGAAGTTCTGGTACCTGCTCCTTATTGGGTTTCCTACAAAGAGATTATCAAAGTGGCGGAGGGAAAATCGGTATTCATTCCGGCATCCATCGACAACAATTTTAAAATCACACCTGAACAACTTGAAGCTGCCATCACTCCGAAAACCAAGCTGATGATCTACAGTTCACCCTGTAACCCAACCGGGTCGGTTTATACCAGGGATGAGTTGCGAGGAATCGCTGAGGTGATGGCAAAATATCCGGATATAACCATTGTGGCCGATGAAATCTACGAGCATATCAACTTTGTTGGAAAACATGAAAGCATCTGTCAGTTTGACTTTATCAAAAACCAGGTGGTGCTTATCAATGGCGTTTCAAAAGGGTACGCCATGACCGGATGGAGGATTGGCTTTATTGCAGCACCTCTTGCCATTGCGAAAGCATGCGACAAACTCCAGGGACAGTTTACCTCAGGAGCCTCCTCCATTGCCCAACGCGCAGCTTTAACCGCCTTTATCACCGACCCTTTCAGCACTCCCGATCTGAAGATTATGCAAGCCGCTTTCCGCGAACGCCGCGACCTGATGCTGAGCCTTCTGGCTGAAATCCCGGGAATGAAACTCAACCATCCCGATGGTGCATTTTATATTTTCCCCGACATCTCCTGGTATTTTGGAAAATCGAATGGAAAAACGACGATCAATAATGCCAATGATTTTTGCATGTATTTGCTTAACAATGTCTTTGTGGCCCTCGTACCCGGAGATGCCTTCGGCGATCCGAATTGCATTCGCTTCTCCTATGCAACCAGCAATGAAAAATTAATTGAAGCAGTAAGAAGAATAAAAGCCGCATTGGCAGAGTTAAAGTAGCAGAAAATCGTAAATCGTAAATCGTAATTAATACTAAAAAAATGACAATCAGCAAAAAAGTTGAAACTTGGGTAAAAGGTTGGTCTGACCTGTGTCAGCCCGATTCAGTTCATTGGTGCGACGGATCAGCAGAAGAGAATCAGGCTTTGCTCGACTTGGTGGTCAATACCGGTGCAGCCATTAAGCTCGACGAAGCAAAACGTCCGGGAAGCTATTATTTTCAAAGCGACCCCAGTGATGTGGCACGTGTTGAGAACCGCACGTTCATCTGTTCGGCCAGAAAAGAGGATGCAGGTCCCACCAACAACTGGATGGCTCCTGCAGAGATGAAAGCGCTGCTTACCGAAGAGTATCGCGGATGCATGAAGGGACGGACCCTTTACGTAATTCCTTTCAGCATGGGGCCGCTTGGGTCAAAAATAGCACACATCGGGATCCAGATCACCGACTCACCTTATGTTGTCGTAAACATGCGCATCATGACCCGGATGGGGAAGGCTGTTCTCGATATTTTAGGAGACGATGACTTTGTTCCCTGTATGCATTCGGTGGGCGCTCCCCTGGCGCCGGGTCAGCAGGATGCGAAGTGGCCATGTGCCCCGATTGAGAAGAAATACATCTCTCATTTTCCCGACACCAACGAAACCTGGTCGTTTGGAAGTGGCTACGGAGGCAACGCTCTGCTTGGCAAAAAGTGCTTTGCACTGCGCATCGCTTCAAATATGGCACACCGCGAAGGCTGGCTGGCCGAACACATGCTCATCATGGGCATTACGAATCCGCAGGGAGTTAAACGTTATATTGCGGCGGCTTTCCCAAGTGCCTGCGGAAAAACCAACCTGGCCATGCTGATTCCGAATATTCCGGGATGGAAAGTTGAAACAGTTGGCGATGACATTGCCTGGATGAAATTTGGCGCCGACGGACAGCTCTATGCCATCAATCCTGAAGCCGGATTCTTTGGTGTAGCGCCATTCACCTCTATGGAAACAAATCCCAATGCGATGCTCTCGTGTGAAGCCAACTCCATTTTCACCAATACCGGTCTCACACCCGATGGAGACATCTGGTGGGAAGGCATCGGATACGACATTCCCGAGGGTACCATCACCTGGACCAATGAGGTTTACAACAAAGAGAATGGAAAACCGGCAGCACATCCGAATGCCAGGTTTACCGCACCGGCCAGTCAATGCCCTGCAATCGACAAAGATTGGGAGAACCCGGCAGGTGTTCCCATATCGGCTTTCCTGTTTGGTGGACGTCGCCCCGGTACCGTTCCTCTGGTTTATCAGGCATACGATTGGAACCACGGTGTTTTTATGGGTTCTATTGTAGGTTCTGAAGTTACCGCTGCCGCAATCGGATTGAAAGCAGGTGTTCGTCGCGACCCGTTTGCGATGCTGCCATTCTGCGGATATCATATGGGCGATTATTTCGGCCATTGGATGAATATCGGTAATAATGCTCCTGACAAAACCAAACTGCCAAAGATTTTCAACGTCAACTGGTTCCGCAAAGGCCCTGATGGCAAATTCCTTTGGCCCGGTTATGGGGATAACATCCGCGTGCTGCAATGGATCTTCGAGCGCGCTGAAGGAACGGCCGGTGCGGTTGAAACGCCCATCGGACTTATTCCCGAAAAAGGCTCCATCGATATCAGCGGGCTTAGTGGCGTTGCAGATAAAATGGACGACATTCTGAAAGTTGACAAACAGGAATGGCTCGACGAATGTGAATTGATAGCAGAACACCAGGCAATATTCGGCGACCGTCTTCCAAAAGAGATGTCGCAGCAATTCGAGGCTCTTAAATCTAGGTTAAACAAATAAACAACAGGCTGACCACACATCACGTTTTGCCCATCACGAATTGTAACTACAAATGGCTGAAGACTTTAAGATATATACCAAAGGTGGCGACAAGGGGGAAACCTCCCTTCTGGGAGGAACCCGTGTCGCTAAAAGCCATGAACGTGTTGAGGCTTACGGGAATCTTGATGAACTTAACTCTTTCATCGGATTGATACGTGATCATGAAATTGACAGTCACTACAAAGAGGTATTGATCCGCGTTCAGGAAAACCTTTTTGTGGCAGAGGCTCTGATTGCCCGCGATCCTGACAAGCAAACCCGTGATTTGCCTTCACTTTCGGATGATCTAATTCTGCTACTTGAAAACGAAATCGACACCATGAACGACCAACTACCTCCCCTTTCCAACTTTATTCTGCCCGGAGGAAATGTCATCGTCTCATATTGTCACTTGGCTCGCACTGTTTGCCGACGCGCAGAACGCTCCCTGATCCGTTTAAACCAAATAAGCCCGGTGGAAAATATAATAATCCGCCTGATTAATCGTTTGTCGGATTACCTGTTCGTTTTAGCACGAAAAACAGGTCAGGATGCAGGCGCAACTGAAACCGCCTGGATCGTCAAAAAATAACTCTTGACTTCCTGATTTTTTTTTTTATACTTTTGCACGAAATTCAAAAAAACACATCATGTACTGGACACTCGAATTGGCCTCAAAACTGGAAGATGCTCCCTGGCCTGCCACCAGAGAGGAACTGGTCGATTGGGCGATCCGATCAGGCGCGCCTCAGGAGGTAATTGAAAATTTAAGGGAAATCGAAGATGAAGGAGAATCTTACGATCGAATAGAAGACATCTGGCCTGACTATCCTACCAAAGAGGATTTCTTCTTTCACGAAGATGAGTATTGATCAATTTTCAATTGACAACAGACTGAATTTATTGGTTCTTGCTTCGTTTAAAAAAACTGAAATTAACGCTTCCATAACTCTTGTGTGAATCAAAGTTCGGGTTCTTCTCAAACTTATAGGAGGAAGAATGTTCTAAAATCATCAGCCCCTCTTCATTCAGCAGCCCTGACGAAAAAATCAGGTCAGGAATTGCTTCAATACCTTCCAGATCATACGGGGGGTCGGCAAAAATTAAATCATAGCCGGCAATCATGTGCTTGATAAACACGAAACTATTTGATCGAACAGCTTTTATATTGTGCGCCCCAAAAGTTTCAGCGGTTTTTTTAATAAATTCGACACACCGGTGATTTGAATCGATTGAGGTAACCTCAATGGCCCCTCTCGACAGGAATTCAAATGACATGCTACCTGTACCGGCAAAAAGATCAAGAACTTTAACTGACTCAAAATCAACCGAATTATTCAGAATATTAAAGAGTCCCTCCTTGGCAAAATCGGTGGTTGGCCGTACCGGCAGATTTAATGGAGGCTGAAGTTTTCGCCCTTTGTATATTCCGCTTATAATCCGCATGAGAAGAAATTTAACAATGGGAACCAGGGATAGTGGGGTAACTGATTTAAAATATAGCTGTATCTGAATGAATCATTTCTTCTTCCGGTTTCGATATGGCGTACATACCGGAGCAATAGTTCCGACAGTTCATCTCCCGGATCTATGTTTCCAAGAAGCACCACCGGAATCTTTTCGGGATTGAAGTTCAGTTGCTCCAGAATAAAAATGAGGTAATAAGCAACATCATCCGGGTTTGCAAAAACGAATGTATTGAAATAGATCATCTTGCGCCCATCAAAAATCATGACATCAAAAAGGGGTTCCCGAATGTGAAGAAAGACATGGGGTGTACTGATGTGGTTCTTGTAATTGATCCAAACACTTTCGATGATGAGGCTCGAAACATGAACAAGTTCACTCCTTGGAAAGAAAAGCCTTGCTGATTGCATCAGAGGTTCAGGAACCGTGTAAATCTGCCATGCATCAAGGGGAACCAGATGGTCGGCCAGAATGATTTCATCCTGGTTCTTTGCATAATTGAAAGTAAGGTACTGCTCCTTTTCATCAGGGTCAAATAGTGCCGCAGGTATCAACGTTGATTTCTTTCCATCATAGGCAACCTTTACCAATTTAAAAGCGCTTTTCAACCAGGGAATGTCGGTTGACACGCCATCCAGAAAATCGTGTACGGAGTGCAACTGATTCAACTTCGGCTCCGTTGGATTTAACTCATCCCTGACACACTGGTGTAATCCAATAAATTTATTCCGTTTGAAATCCAGGGTGCAAAAACTCAGTTTGCTTTCACTTATAATAATGGCAAGCCCGTAATTCACGGTATCCTCAGGTTTGAAAGACTCATCGAGCAGATTTACGGAAAAAGAATATTGGTCGGCCATACGAATTTTTACACAAGAACTATCACCACAATCGTAAGTGCAATGATAAGAAGAAAACCCGAAACCAGGTACACCCATGATTGCTTCCCGGCGAAAAAGCATCCATAAATCATTTTCAGCGCGTTGTTGCTGATAATGGCCTGGAATGTGGCGATGATAATCGCCCGGTCAGACACTCCGAATTTGCCCTGGAAGAGGTTGATCAGAAATGGGTCAATATCGGTCAGCCCGACAATAAAAGAGAGCACATTCAGACCTGAGGTACCGTAAACGCGAAGCGCTTGGTAGGTAATGAAAGTAAAGGCGATATACAACGCAGTAAAGATAAGTGCAACCTTGAATTCCAATGGATTCCGGTCGACCTGTTGTTCAAGGTCACTGACAGCCAAAGACTTGTTCTTGTAAAACAGGATAAATGCCCCCATGAGAATCGTAATTAGGAAAAGTCCGAGGAAATAGAACCAGACTGCCGTGAATAAGGGTTGGCTGAAAATTAAAATTAATATCAGAATGCGCACATACATCACCGCGGTGGCAAAAATAATCGCGGCCATGTATTGTTGAAGATGCCGGGGTTCCTTTCTGCTTTTTTTTGCCAGGATGATGGTCGTGGCCGTGCTGGAATATAGTCCGCCCAATATACCAGAGAGGATGATGCTTGCATTTGGAAAGACAAACTTCCTAAGCAAATAGCTGCAATAGGAGATGGAGGAGATAACGACAACTGCCAGCCATATTTTATAGGGGGTGATGGTCAACTCTTTGATGATGGGGCCATCGGGCAATATGGGCAGGATAACACCCGCAATGATGAGGAATTTTGCCAGAGTGATGAATTCATAACGGTCGAATTTTTGCGATATAGAGGCAAAGGTCTCTTTCAATTCTGTCAAAATCAGAACCGTGACGACAATAAGCAACACCATCCAAAGTGGTTGGGTCAATACCAATGGGCCAAGGCAATAGGTTATGGTAGCGACGAAAATGGTGGTGGCTCCAAAGTCTTTGAGGTCGCGGATGTGGTAATAATAGGAGATGCCCATCACCATGGCAAGGATCAATCCGCCTCCCATAAACAGGTAGGCCGTACCACTGCCCAGAAGATACAGGATAAACCCCAGGATGCCGATAAAGGTAAAAGTACGGTCGGTTCCAAAAGTATGACCAACTTCGTTTGCCAAACTATGAATGCGGCGTTGCGACAAGCCTATTAACAGCGAAAAGACTGCGCCCAATATAAAATTGATCAGGTTTTCAGGAATGTTTTGGGTGAGTTCCATGGGTTATGACAAACCGTAAAATTAATCATATATTCAATTTTCCAAAGGTTGGCGCATCCTTCAAAAAGGTGTAAGTCCTTTTTTCGTGATCAATTCTGCAGAAATAGTGTAACATTCCGTTCGTAACCGCCAAATAATCAACCGTTAGCGTCATGTTGTACATGGCTACCTGGTCAAAAACAGCCTGGGTAATTTCAACATCTGGACTTTTACACTCCACAACGAAACATGGTTTGCCATCGGCCCGGTAAGCCAGGATGTCAAACCTTTTCAGCATGTTGTTATATTTCAGCGCAGCCTCCACCACAATCAGATTTGCCGGAAAACCAAGTTGTAAAACCATAAATTGAAGAAAATGCTGCCTCACCCATTCTTCCGGGGTAAGCCTGACAAACTTCCTGCGGATTGTGTCAAAAATTTCCAGTTTCCCTTTTGAGTCAAGTCGGGTTCGGGCTTCAATGTTCGGCAGGTTGAGTGTTTCCATGGTGACGGTTATACAAACTTACATAAAAATCTGACAATTCAATTATCTTTGCGGATAGATATTCCTGTTTGAAGAATTAGGTTGTGTTGTTGAAAAACTCAAATAAATTAAATTACCCATAGATAAATCTCTATTTCACCTGTATGAAAACAAAAAAAGAGATCGTTGATGACTGGTTACCGCGTTATACCGGAACGACACTCGAAGAATTCGGTGATTTCATCCTGCTGACGAATTTCAATGCTTATCTCGATTTATTCTCCGAATGGTTCAAGGTACCGATAAAGGGGAAAGATAAAGCCATGCCCAGTGTTACGTTTGAGCGCATCACCCTGATCAATTTCGGCATGGGGAGCCCCAATGCGGCTACCGTCATGGATTTGCTCAGTGCAATCGGCCCCAAAGCGGCTCTGTTTCTCGGAAAATGTGGCGGTCTGAAAAAGAAATGCAAGGTTGGCGATATGATCGTTCCCATTGCTGCCATCCGAGGCGACGGAACATCCGACGACTATTTTCATGAAAGGGTTCCGGCATTGCCGGCCTTCAACCTGCAAAAAATCATGTCAACAGTGGTTCATCATCACCGGAAGGACTATTGGACAGGAACGGTTTACACAACCAACCGCAGGGTATGGGAGTACGACGAGCAATTTAAAGAACAGTTGCGCGAAACCCGGGCCATTGCGATTGACATGGAGTCGGCAACCCTGTTCATGGTTGGTTTTGCCAACGAAATTCCCACCGGGGCTCTTCTGCTCGTGTCTGATCAGCCCATGGTTGGCCGGGGTATAAAAACACAGGCCAGCGATAAACGTGTTACTTCGAAATATGCCGAAGAGCACCTGCGCATTGGCGTTGAAACCATGAAAGACCTGATCGAAAAGAAACTGCTCGTGAAACACCTGCGATTCGATTAACAAACTTGTTCATCCGGCAGACTGCATCGCCGGGTGTGGAAAATCACGTAACCTTATGGCTGAAAAGAACAGTATCAGTTGTGAAAATCTGCTGAGCGATCTGAAAAACAAAATCTATCATCCTGTTTACCTGTTACATGGAGAAGAGTCTTATTTTATCGATGTAGTTTCCGATTTTATCGAGCAGCACGTGTTGAGCGATTTGGAAAAGGAGTTCAATCAAACCATCGCTTATGGAAAAGACTCCAATGTTCACACCCTGATAAGTTATGCAAAACGTTTCCCGATGATGGCAAACTACCAGGTGTTGATTGTCAAAGAGGCTCAGGATCTGGATAAAATTGAGGAGTTTCAGCCTTATGTGGAACATCCGCTCAGCTCCACAATTCTCGTTTTGTGCTACAAGTACAATAAATTCGACAAACGGAAAGGCCTCTACAAAGCCATTGAAAAACATGGGGTGCCATTTGAATCAGCCAAACTTTACGACAATAAAATTCCAGATTGGATCAACGATTACCTGCGGCAGCGAAAGTATACCATCACGCCGAAGGCTGCGTTGTTGCTTACCGAGTTTCTGGGCGCCGATCTGGGGAAAATCGTCAACGAGATCCAGAAGTTGCTGATCAACATTCCAGCCGGAGCAGAAATCAATGAAGATTATGTGGAGAAAAACATCGGAATCAGCAAGGATTTCAATGTATTTGAACTTCAGAAAGCCCTTGCAAAAAAAGATGTGGCAAAATCGAACCAGATCATCTTCTATTTTGCCGCTAATCCGCGTGAGAACCCATTGGTAAAGATTCTTCCTATCTTATCTTCCTATTTTTCGAAAGTGCTTACCTACCACTTTCTGCCCGATAAGTCAAAGAATTCGGTAGCCGCCGCCCTGTCGGTGAACCCCTTTTTTGTAGCCGACTATCAGCAGGCGGCCCGAAGTTTTCCGGTTGGCAAAACAATATCCATCATATCGCTGTTACGCGAATACGACCTCAAGGCCAAGGGCGTTGATAATGGCTCGGCCGGCGATGGTGAATTGATGAAAGAGTTGATTTTTAAAATTCTGCACTAAGTTTATTCAACCCGGTAGTTGTATTCAGATGAACGATAGGTCTCCTCGATAATCTGACTGTATTTTTCAACAATAAACTTACGCCTCAGTTTAAGCGTGGGTGATATTTCGCCCGAATCGGTACTCCATTCGGCATCCAGCAACCTGATTTTCTTGACTTTTTCAGTTTTATCAAGATCCTGGTTGAATCGCTCAACCTCCTTTCGAATCCTTTGTATGATAACGGGATTGGTCACTGCTTTTCCTCTGGACCCAAATTCAATATTTTTTACTTCGCACCAGTTTTTAAGGTGTTCAAAATTAGGAATGATCAATGCGGCGGCATAATTGCGGTTTTCGCCAACAACCATGATATGTTCGATAAACGGCGACTCCTTGATGCGTTGTTCAATTGGTTGAGGTGCAATAAATTTCCCCCCGGAAGTTTTGAAAATCTCCTTTTTCCTGTCGGTGATTTTTAAAAATTTCCCATCTTCGATCACGCCGATGTCGCCGGTATGAAACCATCCATCCTGATCAATCACTTCAGCTGTTTTTTCGGGATGATTCAGATAGCCCATCATAATGTTGGGTCCTTTGCACAGGACTTCGCCATCCTCGGCAATTTTCATCTGATTCCCGGTTAAGAGCGGGCCAACCGTGCCGAATTTCATGGCTCCCGGTTCAAATCGGTAGCAGGTCACGCCGGGAGAGGTCTCGGTTAGTCCGTAAGCCTCAAGGATCGGAATTTTCGCAGCCCAGAAAATGCGTGCGAGCCGGGGATGCAGGGAGGCGCTGCCCGAAACAATGAACTTCAGCTCTCCGCCCAGGGCTTCACGCCATTTTCGGAATACCAGCAAATTGGCAATAAATAATTTAACATCATAAACCCATCCGCGGGCATGATCAAGTTCGTATTTGTGGCCTTGTCGTAAAGCCCAAAAGAACAAAACTTTCATTGGCAACGGAAGTTTCCGTCCCTTGGTAACGATTTTATTGTAAATCTTCTCAAAAACCCTGGGCACAGAGGCAAATCCATGGGGTTTCACCTCCCTGATGTAATCTCCGAGTTCGTCAATATTCTGAACATAAAAAATCGAAACCCCGAACGATTGATACACATACCCGGCAGTGCGCTCATACACATGGCAAAGCGGCAAAAAGCTGATAACCCGATCGTGCATTTTAAGCGGCGGAATTTCTCCAAGTGCCTTATAATTGGTGACAAAATTGTTATGCGACGACATAACACCCTTCGGACGACCGGTTGTGCCGGAAGTATAAATGATGGTAGCCAGATCGGCGGGCAAAATTGTTTTCTTAATCTCCCCAAGCGCCTCCGGATGCGGGTAATTTCGCCCAGCTTCAATAATTTCATTCCAGTTGCGGATTCCTTCTATCGGTTCAATAGAAAAAACAGCTTTCAATCCCACAATTCCGGGGATGACATTTTTAATCCTTTGATAGATCTCCTGATCTGAAAAAATCAGGTATTCAACCTCAGAGTCCTTGAAAATATAACGATAGTTCTCTTCACTGATGGTGGGATAAACCGGAACCTGAACAGCACCCACCTGCAAAATACCCATGTCGATAAAATTCCATTCGGGGCAGTTGTTCATCACCGTTGCGATGCGGGTTCCTTTTTCAACACCCAAACTCAACAGCCCAAGGCTGATAAGATTGCTGTTAACCACATAGTCATCGGAGGAAAAATGCACCCAGTTCCCATCCTTTTTAATATTGAACAGATCGTTGATGGAATGATATTCATCCTTGTATAACTCCAGAAGATCGAAAATCCGGGTGACTTGCTTCATATTATCCAAATGAATAAAACGGTGAATTATTCAAAGAGTTTGGCAATTTTATCTTCATATTTTTTTACAATAATATTTCGTTTCAATTTCAACGTTGGCGTAATTTCGCCCGTTTCAAATGTCCATTCGGTGTCGAGCAGATCCCAGCTTTTAATTTTTTCCGTATCTCCGAAACATTTGTTATACCTGGTCACCTCCGTTTGAAAACGTTTTCTGATGCGCGGCAGATTGATCATCTCGGCGTTGGTCGTATAGGGAATCTCCTTCACGGCACAATACGATTTCAGGAAAACAAAATCGGGAACGATGAGCGCGCCGGCAAATTTCTGGTTTTCTCCTACCACTACCAGCTGATCGATAAAAAGTGATTCCTTAAACGTATCCTCGATGGGTTGCGGGCTCACATACTTTCCGAAAGAGGTTTTAAAAAGTTCTTTCTTCCTGCCGGTGATTTTCAAATGACCCTCAGGCTCAATCCGCCCCAGGTCGCCGGTATGAAACCAACCATCGGCTTCAATGGCTTCGCGGGTCATCTCCTCCTCTTTGAAATAGCCCTTCATCACGTTCGGACCTTTGCAAAGAATTTCGCCATCCTCCGCGATTTTAACCTGAACACCCTGTAACACTTTCCCGACAGTTCCGAACTTCATTCCATCTTTGGTCAGGTCATTCACGGCAATAACCGGTGAAGTCTCTGTTAATCCATATCCCTCCAGCACATTGATGCCTGCACAGGTAAACATCCGGGCAAGCCGGGGTTGCAAGGCGGCGCCACCAGATACGACAAGCAGGTGCTTTCCCCCAAGTGCATCGCGCCATTTGGTATAAACCAGCTTATCGTAGAGTTTTCTTTTCAATTCATAAAACCATCCATTGGCGCCTTTGAGTTCATATCTGATGGCCAGATGCAGCGCCCAGAAAAATATCCAGCGTTTCATCCCGGTCAGCTTGTGTCCGGTGGCGAAAAGCTTATCATAGATCTTTTCAAGCAAACGGGGTACGGTCGATAAAATATCGGGCTTCACCTCCTTCATGTTGTCGGTAATGGTACCCAGGTTTTCAGCATAATAAATTGAAAATCCGAGGTAATGATACAGATAGTTCAACATGCGTTCGTAAACATGGCATAACGGCAGATAGCTCACCGCTTTTGCCTCTTCACCAAACGGGGGGATGTAGGCGCACACCTTAAAATCGGAAATAATGTTATGATGCGAGAGCATTACCCCTTTGGGATTTCCGGTAGTGCCGGAAGTGTAGATGATAGTTGCCACATCATCGGCGGCAACGGCTTCCTTCCTGGCATCCAGTTTTGCCTTATCCTGATTCAGTTTCCCCAGTTCGATAAGCTCATTCAGATGCTTGTGCTCGTGGTGGTCTTTGTAGGTAAAAATCCCTTTGATATTCGATATTTCGGGCAGAATGTGATCAATTTTTCGTAATAATTCCTGCCCTGAGATAAACACATGGGTTACCTCGGCATGATTGAGGATGTATTTGTAATCGGATTCGCTGATGGTTGGATAAATTGGAACATGAACTGCTCCAACCTGCAGAATTGCCATATCTACAAAATTCCATTCTGCCCGGTTTGCGCTTATCTGCGCAATTTTATCACCCGGCTGAACACCAAGGGTAAGAAATCCATAGCTGATGTTGTCAACAATTTCGCGGTACTGCCTGATGCTGTATTTAACCCAATCGCCATTTTCCTTTGAAGCCAAAACATCTTCTTTGGGTTTGAATTTGGATTCATGATACGGTAACAGATCAAAAATGCGGGTAACTTCCATGGAAATTATTATTTAACCAATATAAAATCAGAAATTTGCTGCAATAATACTGAATTTTGTGAGATGTTGGAAATCATTCATTATTTCCGGTGAATCGTAACTGCATTTGCCTGAGCCGTGGGCATAAGCACCAGATCATTGATATTTACGTGCGAAGGCAGTGTGGTCACATAGTACACGGCATCTGCCACATCACTGGCAGTAAGTGGCTGAAACCCTTTGTAAACACTATCTGCCCGATCTTTATCCCCCCTGAACCTCACCAACGAGAATTCAGTATTGGCAGCACCGGGCGCAATTTGAGTTACCTTGATGTTATGTGATACCAGGTCAATCCGGGTTCCCCTGGTAATGGCATCCACGGCAAACTTTGATCCGCAGTAAACATTGCCCATCGGGTAAACTTCCTTCCCCGCGATTGAGCCGATGTTGATGATATGACCCTGTTTTCGCGCAACCATCAGGGGCGATATAAAACGGGTCATATAGAGCAAACCCTTGATATTGGTATCGATCATGCGTTCCCAATCATCCACAACGGCCTCATGAATTGAGCTTAACCCGGCTGCAAGCCCGGCATTGTTTACCAATACATCTATATTTCTCCATTTATCAGGCAAAATCCCAATGGCATCTTCAACCTCCTTCAGTTTTCTGACATCAAAACAGAGTGGCAGCACCTCCACATGAAAGGTTGTAATGAGCTCTTTTGCCAGTTCTTCCAGCAAAATTTTTCTCCTGCCGGTGATAATCAGGTTGTGGCCATGCTCGGCGAATTTCATGGCAATCGCCCTTCCAAAACCAGCCGTAGCACCCGTTATAAATACTGTTTTAATCATATGTTTGAAATCGTGAAATAGTGAAGTGATGAAATAGTTTAACTGCTTATCCCTTTCGGTCAAGTTGGTTTGATTAAGTCGTTAAATGGC
>DYQT01000273.1 GCA_020719165.1 Draconibacterium orientale
CATTATCCAAATGTACTAAAAAATCACTTGACCGAAAGGGATAAGCAGTTTTTTCAATTGGGTTGTTGGCCGGATGCTTTTGCCTGGCTGCAACCGGACTTTTTTCGCAGGCATTGTTCGAAGAGCATGTTCTCCTGGAGAACTTCCAGGGCGCAACCTGCATCGCAACTGCCGATTTCGATGCCGATGGCGATGTTGATTACGTTGCAACTGCAAACGATGGCCATAAGGTAAGCTGGTTTGAAAATGATGGAGCGCAACAATTCACCGAGCATATGATTGTTAGCGGGTTTACAAAGGCCAAAACGGTTCTGGCTGCAAAGATTGACAATAACAATTCGTATGATATCATAGCATCCTCGAAAACCCTTGGAAGATTTTCCTGGTTTTGCAACAATGGATCGGGAAATTTTACCGAACACATTATTACCGACTCCACCTGGACCAGTGCCGATTTTGCCTTTGCGTCCGATATCGATGGTGATGATGACAACGACCTGGTGTTGGTTTCATGCGACAACAATAAAATCGCCTGGGCCAGAAATGATGGCAGCGGGAATTTCACGATTTACATGATCAGAGAGAACTGGACCAAAGCCAACTGGGCAACAGTCATGGATATGGATGACGACCAGGATATGGATATCATTGCAACCGCGAAAGCAGGTCAGATCATATGGTTCCGTAACGACGGAATGGAGAATTTTACAGGGCAGATCCTGGTGGATTCCATCCCCGGATTAAACTCTGTTCAGGTTGCAGACTTTGATGGCGACGATGATCCCGATCTTGTAGCAACTGCGTGCGACCTTACCGACCGGGTGGCATGGTATGAGAACAACGGGGTGTTTGTATTCACACAACATCTGCTCAAGGATCAATACAATGGTGCACGGGCATGTAAGATCGCCGATATTGACCTTGATGGAGATACCGACATCCTCTCCATTGCCTGGCAAAGCGGATTTGTCCATTTATGGGAGAATGACGGAACCGGTCGCTTTTCTGAACGGGTTGTATGCGATCATGCCTATGATATGATCCAGGTGTGTGTGACCGATCTTGACCTCGATGGCGATCCCGACATTCTCGGGGCCTGTTATGCCGACCATGAAATTCGCTGGTGGGAAAGTATCACACCCTTCCTGGTACCTGATTTTTCAGCGGATAGCCTCACCGGACATGGTTCATTATCAGTTACCTTTGCCGATCTTACCTACAGCAATCCACCTGTAAAATCCTGGAAATGGGATTTCGACAGCGATGATACTTTTGATTCGTTCTTACAAAATCCCCTGTGGGTTGTCAACAAGCCAGGCAATTATACAGTGACGCTTGTGGCATCCAGTGATTCGCTCACTGATACAATTGTGAAGCAGGGATTCATCCGGGTGTTTGACGGCGAAAGCTCGCTGGAGTTCAACGGGATGAACAGCCGTGTTAAATGCAACAACGATGCTAAGGTGAACCTTAGCGGCTGTTTTACCGTGGAAACCTGGATCAGGCCAACCGGTTTCGGTAAATCGGGATCCGGCAGGATTTTCGATAAATTACTACTATCAATGTATGTCTGCGAAAAAGAGACTGCTGTTCCGGAAGATTCCTGTTTTGTTCTGATGATGGCTCACGCTTCGGGAACCATCAGCACTGTTTGCACTCCGGGTAATTCGGTGAAAATCAACACCTGGCAGCATCTGGCCTTAACTTATAACGATACATTGAATGAAGTGCGTCTATTCATTGACGGAGCCGATCAGCCAATCATTATCATTACACCTCCAAACGGGCCATTGGTCAACAATGGGAACCGGGAGGTCATCATCGGCAACAACAGGAATTCCAACCAGGGATTTTCGGGCTGCATTGATGAAGTGCGTCTCTGGACCGCAATACGGACACCGGAAGAGATCAGCAAATGGATGTATAAAAATCTTCCCATGGAACAAACTGGTCTTGCAGGATACTGGAAACTGAATGAAGGAGTGGGGGATACTGCCTCCGACAAATCCGGTTGCCGACAACACGGGCTGCTGACTGATGCAAAATGGGCACAGGGGGTTGACCTGACCTCGATCGGGATAAGGGATCCTTTGTTGTGGACAGGGTTAGACGGAAATCCGTTCTTTTTTTATCCAAACCCATGCTTCGGGTACCTTACTATATGGAGTTCCCAAGAACTGGAAACCGTATCCCTGACTGATATTAACGGAACAATACTGGATCACTTTCATCTTAAACCAGGAGAGCGTATCATCAAAGACATCAGCCGGTATGCCAAGGGCACTTATGTTCTTCATTCCATATCAGGTGGAAAACGGGTGTCAGGAAAAATCATTCTCCGGTAGCGTATTTTTTGTTCACATTGAATGTTTTTTGTAAAAATGAAAACTGAAAGGCCTTCTTTATCAGAAGGGATTCAAAAGCAGAATAATAGATTTATAATTTCAGTACATTTGTCAGTAAATCACCTCAAACATGCAGGCATTACCCCTCACCGGAATGGGTTTGGTGGCCCTTTTTCTGGTTCTGATCCTGGTTAAAAAGAATAAACAGCGGTCTGATATCTTTCTCTCTTTATTTTTTATCCTGGTTGGCGCCGAGCTGACCTACCGGTTTCTGCGTGCAACTAATTTTTCACCGTCAAATACCTGGTTGGTCGCTTTCGATCTGATTTACTGGATCCTGCTTGGCCCGACAGTTTATTTATATGCCTGTTTCGTTATACGTAGAGATCAGAAATTCAAGAAGTATATGCTACTGCATCTGGTTCCTCTGGCGATTATCCTGATCCCTTACGTTCATTTCCTGAACCTTTCGCCTCTAACCGGTTTTTTTGCCTATTCAAACAACCACGCGGTTTACCGGTGGATCATCGATATTTTATGGGAATATTGTGTGCTCGCCTACCTCATTGTGCTCATTATCCGCCTGATCCGGCTACGGAAAGAAGTTCCCGGTTATTTCTCTTCACGGAAACGGAAAGATCTGAGTTGGCTGCTTTATCTGTCCGCAGGTTTTGCTACCAATATCATGACCTCCTCAATACTGTATTATCTGGATATTCTTCAGGTGATATCCATGCCTGATTCAACTTTCTACTTTCAGGTGATCATACTGATACTCTACCTTCTCGGCATTGGCATCTTTGGTTACCGGCAAAAGGGGATATTTTCAGATTATGAGATGCATGAGGTTTCCAATATCCATTTTCAGGGGAAACTTGGTCCGGTTCCCGAGCGTGAATTCAAGTACCGAAAATCGGGATTACAGGAGGATGAAAATAGGATTCTGTTAAATGATCTCATAAAGCTCATGAAGACACAACAGCCTTATATCGATTGTGAACTGAATCTGCAGGGGCTTGCATTAAAATTGAACACCTCTGTCCATAAACTTTCACAGGTGATCAATGAGCATTTCAGACAGAATTTCTTCGACTTTATCAATTCGTACAGGATTGAAGAGGTTAAAAAACTGCTTCAGGATTCGAAGAACAACAACCTGAAGGTGATCTCACTGGCCTACGACTGTGGCTTCAACTCCAAATCGGCCTTCTACACTGCCTTCAAAAAAGATACCGGAACGACTCCCGTGGAATACCGCCGGAAATACCAGCCGGAACATGCAACGGTGTTTTCAAATTAACCCATCTCCCCGACAAGTTTCACCGGTGTTTTTAGTTTTTCATCCTGCCGAAGGATACATATTTTAAAAGTAAAACGAATGGTCTTATCTTTCATGCCTCTTGCAGAAGATGGTGAACATGTCATACCATAAGTTTTTGCCCATATTTTCATTCACTTGGTAAAGCATACTCAAACTGATTATTAATAATGCGAATCAAGGGTTGACATTCGAATGAAGGACTATTTATTGCAGTC
>DYQT01000057.1 GCA_020719165.1 Draconibacterium orientale
CAGGATACTTTTGCGGCCCGTGATGTATGAGCTGAAAGAGGTGGAAATATCACCGGCCAACCACACTGCGGTGTACGAAGACAAAACCTTTTCGGTGCTCGATTATGAGTTGATGGAAGACCATGTTGCCCTGCTCGTATTTCGCAATGCATTGCAGCGTGCGGTGATGGTGATGCTTGACAGAGGCGGTGATACCCTTGCCGTTTCCGCTCTTCCGGAACTTCCGCCGCAATTGCTCTGTCGCGATTTCCTGTCAAATGTTCATTATTACTCAAGATCTGGGATGGCCTACCAGTGCTATTTCAATCAGGAAAATCAAAGTCTCGATTTTCTGCACCCAATCTCCATCGATTCGTTGGAAAAGTATGTAATGCCATACCTTTTCCAGATTTCCGAACGTCTCTATTTCCAGGAAAAGGTGCTGAACGGGTTCGGGAGTTCTATTGCTTATTACAGCAAGGATGGTGGAAAACAGTACATAAAGAATTGCATGAATGAAAAAAAAATATCGGAATACCATGACGACATGGAGTTCTATCTCAGATGGAACGGTGCAATAGGAAGCTATGTTTTTCCCGAAGATGACATTGAAAGTGAAGATAGGTTCAACTTCTCCATTCCGCTGGGAGAAGGTGGCAGCTATGGCAAAAACGAAGCAAGGGCGCACCAGTTCGAGTTTTACAACATGACCTACCCACTTTTCAAACTCAGCGACGACACCTTGGTCTTCTTCAATTTCGGGAGTGATCTCCTTGAATTGCTTGATCCCGATGGCACTGTAATTGCAACGGCTCCCATCAGCTTTCACAAGGGATCCACAGGCGTCAACCCGCTGGCAAACAATGACCGGGTTGAAAATGAGGGCTGGCGGTGGGGTACCCGAATAATTAACGATGAAGCGACCCACGCGCTCTATGCGATGTTTATCAGAAGCGGAATGGTCATGATCAGGAGGATCAATCTCAGCACAGGGAACCTGGGAGCCGGTACCATCATCCCGCTTCCCTTTCCGGAAAAAATAAAACTCTACAAGGGCGAAGCGTTTTTTCTATGTAAAGAGACCGGGAATAATGAAAATTGGAAACTTTTAAAATGTAATATCCAATGATAAAGAAACTGAAGCGTTACCTGTGGTGTAAGACCTTTGGCTTGTCCTCGGCTCTTTTTCTTTTTTCTATCTGTTCCTTTTCCCAAACCGTTATCCAGGGAAGCGTGAAAGATGCAGCGTCGAACGAAGAGCTCCCCTGGTGCAGCATTTCTGTAAAAGGCACCGGAAAAGGGACCATTACCAACAGCGAGGGCACCTTTGTAATAAGCGTGAATTTTCATACAGACACGTTGCTTTTCTCCTATGTAGGATATAAGGCCCTGGAGGTACCGTCGTCTGTGGTATCCAGAAAAAAAACGATACTCCTCGAACGAACGGGTATCCAGTTGGAGGAATTGACAGTGCACGCCGATAATGATTACCTGTACGATATCGTCGAACGGTGCCGGAAGAGCATCCAGAAAAACAGGCGCTATCATGTGGCAAAAGTATATTACAGCATTGAGACACAAACAGATGAGCAACCTATCGAACTGCTGGAATGCTACTATAATGGTTATATCGAGGGATTATCCATTAAAAACCTCCTTTTTAGAAATGGGCGGGTTGGATTGGCAGAGCTTGATCAGCGCTATTTTTTAACGCTGAACTCATCGATGGCCATCAGCCAGATTGACCTTGTTCGGCAGGATCCTGCTTACCCTTACATTCCCTTGCAATTCGGCAAGAAAAACCTTAAAAAAATGTTCAGGCTTACCATGGAACCTGGCGAAAATGGCATGTACCGGATTGGCTTTCAACCATGGGAAAATCTCCATAGCCACTTCTCAGGAGAGATGTGGATTGACAGAAAGACCTTTGTACTGGTTAAAATCGACCTGTCTATCGATACCGCTTCCCGCCATCCCTTTATCCCCATTTTTAAAATTGATCGCCTCAGCAATGTGGATATAAAGATCAGTCAAACCTTTAAAAATGATGGTTTTTCCATGATACCCGATCATATAAACTTTAGTTACCATGTCACCTATAAAAGCGTGAGAGACAACTTTGGCATCACAGCGCCATCGGTCATTCTAAGGGAGATCACAACCCATGGCATGCTCTGTTTTTATGATTACGACGATCCCTTTATTATGCCACGCTTTGATTATGATGAAAATTATGATGATTACCGGAAAATGTCGATCATCCCTTTTAACAAAGTCTTCTGGGATAACAACAACACCCTTGTGCTTACTGAAAAGCAAAAGGAGAGTATCGACTTTTTTGCCGATAACGGTTTGCTGGTCAATTTTGAAGAGGGCAATTACGGAAAGGACTTTCTTACTCTCACCCATTATGATACATCGTTGTACGAGAACTATTACACCTTTTGGGATTCTGTCAGGCGATTTTCACTCAACAGGAGCCTCCCTCAAAACAAGATCAGCCCACCGAAAGAGATCAACAACATCATCATAACTTACCTTTACAACCTGGAGGTTCAGTTGCTGCTTGATGTTACCCGGGTCGGCAACTCCTTTTCCTGTAAATCCTATACGGTTCTCGATGAAAAAAAATCACATTTTCATCTTCCCGATGATCCCGAAACCCCGGCCTTTCTGAATATCTTTTTCGATCTCTGTGAAATCGAGCGCAGAATAATGGATCGAACGCTTAATTCCAAAGATTATTCGCTTAAACAAATTGACTCCATTTACCGTTTTACCCTTGTAAATATGAAGAAAATAACGGCAAAATACGTTGATGAGGTAAAATTGGGTAAAAACAAAAGAGCATTGTTACATTGGAATGCAGATGTATTCGAAAACCTTGGTATCGATAACGTAAAGATTTTCCGTGAAAAAGCAGAATTACGATAAAAAACCAGAGGGAAAAAATATATTTTTCAACGCTTGCCAGGGTTACAAAAAATCCTATAAATTGCAGGGGGAATACCGGAGAAGGAAATCGTGACACGTGACACGTGACACGTGGCACGTGACAGATGACAGGTGACATTTGAAAAACGGGAAATGACAAATGACTAAATAATTTGATTATGACAGACGAACATGCGTTTCAGAGGAGGCTAAACCTATTTGACTCAACGGCCATTGTAGTTGGCTCAATGATCGGTTCGGGAATTTTTATTGTCAGCGCCGACATCGCCCGGATGGTAGGGTCGCCCGGCTGGCTGATGATGGTTTGGATCATCACCGGCTTCATGACCATATTTGCTGCACTGAGTTATGGAGAACTTGCAGGCATGTTCCCAAAAGCGGGAGGGCAGTACGTGTACCTCCGTGAAGCATACAACCCGCTCACTGGCTTTTTATATGGATGGACCTTGTTTCTGGTCATTCAAACCGGTACCATTGCCGCCGTTGGAATGGCCTTTGCCAAATTTGCCGGGGTTCTGATTCCCTGGGTGGCCGAAGACATTATCTGGTTCAAAGCCGGCTTCTTTAAACTGGGTCCGGTTCAACTGGTTGCAATCGGATCCATTGCCTTTTTAACCTGGGTCAACACGCGCGGCATTCAGGAGGGGAAAAAGGTACAAAACGCTTTTACTTCGGGAAAGTTTATACTATTGGTTTTATTTATCATCATCGGCCTTGGGTTTGCTTCCAACCATGCTGCAATCAGCATCAACAACCTGACATTCTGGAGTCCCGAACGAGAGGGAGCCGGTGGGCAGGACATGCCTTTAGCCGGAATGGCCCTGATTGCTGCGGTTGGCATGGCCATGGTTGGCAGTCTGTTTTCATCCGATGCCTGGAATAATATCACTTTCACTGCCGGCGAAGTAATTAATCCCAGGAAAAACATCCCGTTAAGTTTATTCCTTGGAACCATGATCGTAACGATTTTATACCTGCTGGCCAACATTGTTTACATTACGGTATTGCCGGTGAGGGGTGAACCGGAAGGGGCCGATATCGCCGCAAGAGGTATGCAATATGCGATGAATGATCGTCTTGGAACTGCCGCCATCTCCGGGATTTTCGGAAATTATGCTGTTTTGGTTATGGCTGCATTTATTGTGATCTCCACGTTTGGATGCAATAATGGATTGATATTGGCTGGTGCACGGGTCTATTATGCAATGGCTGCCGATGGTATATTTTTTAAAAAGGTTGGCTCACTGAATGATAAGGGGGTTCCGGCAACAGGATTGGTTATTCAGGGTATCTGGGCCGGGCTGCTATGCCTCTCGGGCACTTATGGCCAATTGCTTGATTATGTTGTATTTGCTGTTCTTATTTTTTATGTGCTTACCATATTCGGACTATTTCTGCTGCGAAAAAACCATCCGGAAATCGAACGTCCGTACAAAGCATTTGGATACCCCATTATTCCATTGATATACATACTATTGGCATTGGCAGTAATGATTATTTTATTTATTTACAAGCCTGAATATACCTGGCCGGGCCTGATCATCGTTATACTTGGGATACCAGTCTATTTTTTCTGGAAGAAAAAATGATACCCGGCACCCAAACTTTGTTGAACCACACTTTTCATCCCTCTTCAAAAAGGGGGAAAACCGATCTCATCTCCTGTATGGGGATGGAGTCTGGATTTCTGGCCGTTTGCCTATGGTTCATAACGGCGGTCGTTTTCCCTCTTTTTTCCTCTGCCCAATGCCCCACCACCAACAATGTCTTCGCTGATGGCGAGCGAATCCGTTACACGGTATCCTATAATTGGGGGCCGGTGTGGGTTGATGCAGGCCTGGTAACCTTTGCCGTGTCGAGCGAATTTTTTCGGGGAAAACCTGCCCTCCACCTGAAAGGTACCGGAAAATCATTTGCATCTTACGACCTGCTTTTCAAGGTCCGCGACTACTTCGACTCATGGATTGATCCGGAAACATTCCGATCGCTTGATTTCAGAAGAAATGTTTATGAAGGGGGTTACACCTTGTTGAACACGCTCACTTTTGATTATGGCACCAAAAAAGTTATTACCAATACCAAAAGCAACAACAATCCGCAACGCACCGATACTTTGCCAATTCATCCCTGTACTTTTGATATGCTTTCGGCGATTTATTTTACCCGGACACTGGATTTCTCGGATTTACAGGCAAATAATAAAAAAGTAACCGTCCTCATCGACGATGCATATTACGACATCCATATAAGACAATTGGGGAAGGAAATCGTGGAATCCACTGACGGAAAACGCTATCGGTGTCTCAAATTTGCTGCCAAAATGGTTCAGGGAACCATTTTTAAAGGAGAGGAAGATGTTCTGGTATGGGTTACTGATGACAACAACAAGGTACCCATTTATATTGAGGCGAAAATAATTGTCGGAACGGTGAAAGCCTATCTGAAAGATGCAAAGGGGCTGAGAAATCCATCAACAGCGATTGTCCGGTAAGAAATGAGATTGCAACCAGTTGAAAAATCTGATGACATCATAAATTTCACAACATGAAACTAATTGCCGACAGTGGATCGACAAAAACCACCTGGATTCTGCTCGAAGGAAACACCCTTAAAAGTACGATCAACACTTGTGGATTAAACCCATATTTTCATAATTCTGAAAGTGTTGAGGCTGTGATCAGGGCAGATCTTGCACCATACCTGGTTGAATACCAGGTAAAAGAGGTTCATTTCTATGGCGCGGGCTGTTCCACAACATACAACAACAACATGATTGCCGATGCCATCCGGGTTTTCTTCAGAAATTCACAGGTTTTTGTCTATCACGACATCCTTGGCGCTGCCCGGGCCCTTTTTGGAAATGACCAGGGGATTGCATGTATTTTGGGAACTGGTTGCAATTCATGCTATTTTGACGGGAACAACACATTCTCCCCCATCGATTCACTGGGATACCTCTTTGGCGATGAAGGAGCTGGTTCGTACCTTGGGAAATTATTCCTGGGCGCTTACCTGAAAAAAGAGCTCCCGGACGATCTTCGGAAATCGTTTGACATGCATTATGGTTATACGCTCGAGGATATTCTGAATTCACTGTATAACAAACCTTCACCAAACCGGTTCCTGGCATCCTTCAGTCTTTTCCTTAGCCCTAACCGGGAGCATCCCTATATTCAACAATTGCTTCTCCGCTCCTTTCAGGATTTTTTCGATACCCATATACTGAAATATGACGATTATCAGAAAACCAACATTGGCTTTATCGGCTCCATTGCTCAATGTTACAGCGAATTCCTGCTGCAGGTAGCCAAACGGGAGCATGTAAGTATAACAAGGATTTTATCTTCGCCTATTGAAGGGCTGGTTGACTACCACAAAACAGATATTTGATAATATCATCGATCTCGTCAGGGCGAAACCAGGTATACCCGGGATCTTTTTTAAACCAGGTTAACTGTCGTTTTGCATACCGCCGGCTGTGAATTTTGATTTTTTCAACGGCAAATTCCAAAGTTGTCAAGCCTTCAAAATGATCGAACAGCTCTCTGTATCCAACCGTATTCAAAGCATTCAGATGCCTTAAGGGGTATAATGCAAGCGCCTCCTCAAACAAGCCTGATTGCATCATCATATCCACCCTTCTGTTGATCCGCTCATACAGGATTTCACGGGGAAGCTCAATGCCAACCTTTAAAACCCTGAAGGGACGTTGCCGGGACTTATTCGTCCTGAGATCAGAATACGGAACACCTGTAGCACGACATATTTCAATTGCGCGCATCAGCCTTGCCGGATTAAACATATCAACCTGACTGGCATACACCGGATCCAGAAGATTTAATTCATCCTGAAGGGCATGAATTCCATCTGAAGCAAGTGTTTCTTTCAAGGCGCGCCGAATTTCCGGATCAGGATCAGGCAGTGAATCGATGCCATGACACACGGCGTTGAGATATAACCCCGATCCCCCAACCATGAAAACCACGGTATTCCGGCGAAAAAGCCCATCGAGCAATGCAAGTGCATCCGACTCAAAACGGGAAACATTATAACTATCACCGACCGATAAATGATAAACGAAGTGGTGTTTAACTTGTAATAATTCATGATCCGACGGCGCAGCAGTGCCGATGGTCATTTCGCGGTAAAACTGTCTTGAATCTGCCGAGATTATTTCAGAATTAAAGTGCTTTGCCAGTGCAATACCCAGTGCGGTTTTGCCAACAGCTGTAGGGCCTGCAACAACAACAAGCAAAGGGTCATCAATAGTCATCTGAATCACGGTCAAAACCCGACAAGCGCTTGTCCAGGCTTTCTATATCCTCATAATCCTCCAAATGATCAAGCTTTTCATCTTCGTCCGACTCATCATGATCCCCGTATAAAAAGTCGTTGTTACCGTGGTCCTCAGCCTCTGCACTTTCCATGACCGTTTCGTCGGCGGCATCCTCAATCAGTTGACCAAGATCATTTTCTATCGCAGCCAACTCCATTTCGTCTTCCACAATGTCGTCGAATTTAACCAGGGCTTCAATTTTCGGGAGAGAAACTTTGGGGATTACAATCCTGGGGGCAGCGGGTGCATTGGCAACAGGGGCAGGCTGTTCGGCCTTCTTCGGCAATTCAGCGATACGCTTGATACAACGGGGGAAAGAGGCGCCTGAATCGTCGGGAAATATTTTAAACAGCTCAATGTGAAACGAAAAAATATCACGCCCGACAAATTCATAAATCATTTTCTGATGCGGATCTTCGATATAATTCTTCAATTTCTCCGTTTTCATCAAGGGCAACGTTACCGATTCTGTAACTACCTGATCAAGATCTTCATCGTATTTTCGAATCTGACGTTTTCCGGATTTGAGTGAAATCTCCCGATCCTTTTTATATTTTTTATCCGTCATGAAAAAGGAAGCCTGATCGCAATGCATCAATTCTGCTGATTCCAATATCATATGATGGAAATCAAGAAAAGTCTGATTTGGCTGAATTTCAATTTCCCTGAGAAATCCATCATGCTCTTCGCACGTAATCCTAAACCGATAAATCAACATGTTTGTTCCAACTAAAATTCGGGTCAAAAATATAAAATTCCACGCAAAAAAAAGAAAAAAGGTTCAAGGGTTGTTTTTATCCAGCCCAAGTTTTTCTCCCTCTCTGAGCATCAGCTGATATGCTGCATCATAATTATTGGGGATCTCCCCTTCCAGAATCGCTTCGGTAATTGCATCTTTGATAATACCAACCTCTTTTGATGGTTTTATACCAAAGGTTTGCATGATCACCTCACCGGTGATTGGCGGTTGCCAGTTGCGTAACTGGTCTTTTTCTTCTATTTCCTTTAGTTTCTGCCGAACAATACCGAAATTGGCAATATACCTTTTTACTTTGTTTGGATTTTTAGAGGTAATGTCAGCGTTGCACAGCAACATCAGGTCGTCGATGTCATTACCTGCTTCAAAGAGGAGCCTGCGCACTGCCGAATCTGTTACCACATCTTCAGCCAGCACGATGGGCCGCAGATGGAGCAGTACCAGCTTTTCGACATATTTCATTTTTTCATTCAGCGGCAGCTTCAGTTTCCTGAAAATGTTGGGAACCATCTTTGCTCCCCGGAATTCATGTGCATGAAAAGTCCACCCGGTTCCCTGGATAAACTTTTTTGTAAGTGGCTTGGCAATATCATGCAAAATGGCTGCCCACCGGAGCCAAAGGTCGTTCGAGGCGGCAGCTACATTGTCAAGAACTGCCAGGGTATGATAGAAATTATCTTTATGCCCTTTACCCTCAATAATTTCAGCGCCTTTTAGTTCACAAAACTCCGGGAAAATAATCTTTAAAAGACCTGATTCATCCAACAGCAGAAAACCCTTCGATGGAACCTTGGATTCAATAATCAGGTTAAGTTCATCCGCTACCCGTTCCATAGAAACGATCGAAATCCGATCCGCATTGCGGGTCATCGCCTCAAAGCAGGATGGCTCGATGACAAAGTTAAGCTGCGTGGCAAACCTGATAGCCCGCATCATGCGCAACGGATCGTCAGAAAAGGTGATATCGGGATCAAGCGGGGTTCGGATAATCTTCTTTTCCAAATCAAGTATTCCGTTGAAAGGGTCGATCAAACGCCCATAATGTTCACGGGTTAAATCGATGGCCATGGCATTGATGGTGAAATCGCGTCGGTTTTGATCATCTTCTATAGTGCCATCTTCCACGATCGGCTTCCGTGAATTGCGACGATATGATTCCTTTCGCGCACCCACGAATTCAATTTTCCAACCCTGAAAATTCAGCATTGCAGTGCCGAAATTTTTAAAGAACTTCACATCGGTATCGCCACCTAATTTTGCAGCTACCTGGTGGGCAAAGTCAATGCCGCTGCCAAGCACCACAATATCGATATCCTTTTTATTGTCGCGTTCCAACAGCAAATCCCTAACAAAACCACCAATAACAAAGGCTTGAACCTGTGCTTCCTCTGCGGTTTGTGAGATAACTTCGAAAATCGGATTATTAAGATGCTTTTTCAAGGTGCAAATTGGTAAAATGAAAGGATGAAATGACTTTCATACTTGAGATGTTCAAGATATGAATGCGAATTTGCAAAAGTAACAAATAGTGTATGAAATATTTGGGAAAAATATGCAAATCCGGCTTTGCGGATTTCCGACCGTGTTGTATCTTTGACGACCAATTGTTAACATTATAACTACAAATTAATAAATTACTTATGGCAAAAAGAACAATCGTTGCAATGCCCGGTGACGGCATTGGTAAAGTAGTCCTTGATGAGGCCATCCGCGTGTTGGATGCAGCCGGTTTTGATGCAGAATATGTTCACGGTGACATTGGATGGGAGTTCTGGTGCAAAGAGGGCGACCCCTTTCCCGAGCGTACTCAGAAACTACTCGAGAAATATAAAATTGGTCTTTTCGGCGCCATTACCTCAAAGCCAAAGGATAAAACCGAAGCTGAACTGGCACCTGAACTCAAAGGCAAAGGCTTCACCTATTACAGTCCCATTGTTTCGATGCGGCAGAAATACGACCTGGACATCTGCATGAGGCCCTGCAAAACTTTCAAAGGGAATCCGCTCAACTTTATCCGGCGTGGGTTTGGCGGAGTAATCGAGGAACCCATTGTTGACACCATGATTTTCCGGCAGAATACAGAAGGTTTGTATGGTGGGGTTGAATGGACCAATCCTCCTGATGTTGTGTATGAAGCGTTGTTGACCCACAAGAAATTCAAAGATAATTTCGCATGGTGCCCCCGTCCTGAGCTGGCAGTATCAACCAGAATTTTCACCAGGAAATACACTACACGGATTGTGAAAGCTGCTTTCGAATATGCCAAATCAAGGGGAATTTCCACGGTAACCGTTTGCGAAAAGCCAAATGTGATCAGGGAAACTTCAGGCATGATGTTGAAAATTGCCCAAGAGATGGCAAAAAATGAGTATACCGGCATTAAGGTTCAGGACACCAATATTGATGCCCAGATGATGTGGCTCACCAAGAATCCTGAAACCTATCGCGTAATTGTTGCCGGCAATATGTTTGGCGACATTGTTTCCGACGGTTTTGCCGGCCTCATCGGAGGTCTCGGGTTTGCCTGCAGCGCCAATATCGGCCCTGAAATAGCTGTTTTCGAGCCAACTCATGGTTCGGCACCAAAGTATGCCGAATTCAACCCATCCATCGTCAATCCAACTGCCATGATTCTATCAGCGGTAATGATGCTCGAACATCTCGGGGAGATGGAGATAGCTGCCAAAATTTCAAAAGCTGTGGCAGAGGTTGTGGAAGAAGGCAAAGTGATGACCTACGACATGATGAAACTAAGCGGAACCCCTGAAGTATTCAGCAGAGGCGCAGCGACCACCCAGCAGATGGCGGATGCCATTATCGCTAAATTGTAAAATGCAGGCAATGCAGGCAATGCAAACATTACAAGCATTAACTGCAACGTAGTGAATACAGAATAAGTTTATTTTTGTTTTACTTGCACCTTGAATTGTTGATTATACTCACGACCTAATTCATTGTTTGCATTGTTTGCATTGTATTTCATTAACAACCCAAAACACAAAGTATGACCGAAGAAATTAAGTCTCTATGGCCGGAGTTGCTGTGGATCAATGATTCTGACCTCCGTGAAAAGACCGCAAAAACATGGGAACTGGCGCTCGAAAGGAGCGTATTAACCCCCGATGACCTTAACAAAATACCCTTTACGCTACTTGCCGGCCCTGACCTGAAAGTTTCATTCATGGCTCATAAGCGATGCGTGGTGCACGTGGCACGCGATGCAGGGAATAAAATGAATGAATTTTTCAAGGAGGATCTCCCTGTAAACATGGATGTTCTTATTGCAGGCGCTATCCTTGCAGATGTTGGAAAGCTGCTTGAATATGAACTTGATGCCAACGGCAAATCATTCCAGGGTAAATATGGCAAGTACCTGCGACACCCATTCTCGGGTGTCTCATTGGCCGAGCAATGCGGGGTTCCCGCGGCTGTTTGTCATATCATTGCCACCCATGCGGGCGAAGGTGATATGGTAAAACGGACTACCGAAGCTTTTGTGGTTCATCATGCTGATTTTATGACATTTGAGCCATTCAGAGACCGGCTTAAATGAGAACAATTAAACAATTAAAACATAGAAACATGACAATCATCGAACAAATTATAGCCAACCATTCGGGCCAGCAATCAGTGAAACCGGGTGACATCGTGGATGTAACCATCGATACACGCGCCGCGCGTGATTTTGGCGGAGCAAACGTTGTCAAGAATTTGCTTGACAACGGGTTAACGATTGCCGATCCTCAAAAAACAATTTTTACCTTCGACTGCAACCCCGGAGGTTCCGATCAGAAATATGCTGCCAATCAGCATTATTGCAGGCAATATGCCCGTGAAAACGGAATCAGGGTGTATGATGTGGATGCCGGTATTGGAACACATCTTGCCATCGACAATGGTTTTACATGGCCGGGAAGTACTTTTGTCTCCACCGATTCTCATGCCAACATCATGGGGGCAATCGCTGCTTTCGGACAAGGTATGGGCGACCAGGATATTGCCGCCGCATGGGCAAAAGGGGCAGTGTGGTTTAAAGTTCCGGCATCAGTTAAAATTAATCTTAATGGCAATCGGCCTTCCGATGTGACGGCAAAGGACATCGTGTTGAATCTCCTTTCGATATTTGGGGCCAATAAACTGCTGGGCTATTCGGTTGAGATTTATGGGGAAGAATCAGAGAAATTCACCCTTGCAGAGCGGATCACGATCGCTTCCATGGGTACTGAAATGGGTGCAATTATCATCCTGTTCCCAACTTCAACGGCTTTGCTTCAAGAATTAAAGTTTATTACAGGCATGGACTATCAACCTGTGACAGCCGATGCCGATGCACAGTATGATAAGGTATTCGACATTGATCTGAGCAAATTTGTTACCATGGTGGCAAAGCCCGGACATCCGCACGACGATACCTCGATTGAATCGGTGCGCAACCAGAAAATTGATTCCGGCTTTATTGGCAGTTGTACCAACGGCCGGATTGAAGATCTACGTGCGGCTGCCAAGGTTTTGCGCGGCCGGAAAGTGGCCCCTGGTGTTGTGCTTAAAATTGTTCCTGCAACGGATGCTATCTGGACTCAGGCAATGGATGAAGGCATTATCCAAACCTTTAAAGAGGCCGGAGTGCTGGTGTCAAATGCTGGCTGTGCCGGTTGTGCAGCCGGGCAAGTCGGGCAAAATGGTCCTGGTGAAGTAACCATCAGCACCGGGAACCGCAATTTTGAAGGGAAACAGGGCAAAGGATTTGTTTACCTGGCCTCCCCTGCCGTTGTTGCAGCTTCGGCAGTAGCCGGTTTCATCACCACGCCTGATCAGATTCCTGATAAACCGACACTTTTCTACGCAAGCGGGAACCGTGACGCGTCACGCGTGACACGTGACGAAAAAATAAAGGTACGCAAACCGACTGTAGTTGAAGGAAATGTATGGATTATCCCAAAGGACGACATTGATACCGACATGATTTTTCACAACCGCTACCTGACCATCACCGATGTAAAGGATATGGGACAGTACACCTTTGACAACCTCAGGGGATTTGAAGATTTTGCAAAGAAAGCCAAACCCGGCGATATTGTAATCACTCAGAAAAATTTCGGTGCAGGGAGTTCGAGGCAGCAGGCTGTCGATTGTTTCTTGTCATTGGGAATCACCTGTATCCTGGCAGAATCTTATGGAGCAATTTACGAACGCAATGCAATTAACGCCGCTTTGCCCATCCTCACATATAAACCGGAAATAATTGCCCTGGCTGAAATTCAGCACGGCGACAAGGTTAATGTGGATTTTGTTTCGGGAGTTTTAACAAACCTGAGAAATGGTAAAACTGTGCAATTAGAGAAGTTTTACGATGCACAGCTTGCTATTTACCAAAACGGGGGATTGCTGTAAAATAGCGAAATAGCGAAATAGCGAAATTGGGCAGGTTACCGAATGAGTTTCCAACGGCGGTGCGACCATAGGTAATATTCCGGGTTTGCGATAATTACATCTTCCAGCATTTTCATAAACCGGCCGGTTATCTCGCCGGTTTTTGTTTGATTGGGTTCCGGTTCTATGAGTTCGAAATCGACGGAGTAAAAACCACGCTTCAGCTTTTTCACACTCGCAAACACGACAGGAAAATTATGAACCCTGGCGTATTTTTCCGGACCATGCAACACCGCGGTTTCCTGGTTCAGAAAGGTAACCCAATATGCAAGCCTTGCGCTCGAGGGACTCTGGTCGGCTACCATGTAAAATGCTGCAGGCTCGCCCCAGTCAGTTTTGAACGTTTCGGCGGTGTTAACAATGGATGCGAGTCGTGACCTACCTCTCACTCTGGTATTTTGTATATACCCGTCGATGAACTTGTTAGAGAGCGGCTTATAAAAACCAACCGGTTTGTGCAACATTTGCTTCCCTGCGGCGATACCCGCCCATTCCCAATTCGCATAATGGCCGGCAATGCAGATAACAGGCAGCCCCTTTTTGTAAAATTCATCTGTGATGGGATCTTTATTGAACTGATAACGGTTTATCACCGCCTCTTCCGACATGGTAAAAGCCTTCAGGCTTTCAATCAGCATGTCGGCAAAATGATGATAAAAACCCTTGGCTATATGTTCGATTTCAGATTCTGATTTACCGGGAAATGACCTCCTGAGATTCTGGAAAACAATTTTTTTCCGATAGGGAGCCACATAATAAACCAGATAATAAACCAGGTCGGCAAACCCATACAATATCCAGAATGGGATAAATCGGAAAAGGAAGATAAAGAGGCGAAAAACGATGTAGATTATATAATTCATACGAAGCTGTTATTAATGCGAATCAAGGTTTGTGATAACTTTAATTTGTTGGCGTTTGTTTTGTAAATATAAACGTTGAAGTTCTTGTTATTGGGATTCAGCCAGTGTAAAAATTTATCCATGTTGCTTGGCTCAATGGTGGTTTCATATTCAAGTCCGGGAAAATAGGCTTTCATGCGGACCACCCGTTGGGTGATATTGGCATCTTCGACAAATAACACGAATCCGGGTAAATCGTGGGTATCGAAATGATCGAAAAAATTCAGCGAATAAATCTCTTTTCGGTAAGAGCCTTCGCTTCTAACTGAATCCGGACTGATCAGTTCCTTATTCTTCTGTTTGCAGAGGCCGTATGAGATCATCCATTTGCCGGCATAGAACGAAGGAAAAATTGCCGCATTTTCTTTATTGGTATCTTCAATAATTAAACTTTTATAGTCGTTGTTAAATTTCGAAAGATAAACCATTGATTCAACCCGGGAGCGTTTGGAATAAGAGGTGGTTATTACCGCAAGCAAAACGAAGTTTATTACCCAGAAAAAGGTAAAACATCCTTTAAGCAAACGTGGATGCCCTTGCCAGAACCTGGATTTTTCAACAAATTCACTCCATCCGATAAATCCCAGGATGATGATAAACGGGATAATAGTCAGGATAAATCTTTCCTGTTTGTTGGGGAAAAATGTGTGAAACGCAAAGAAGATGGCGGTGGGAAGAAATATCAGCAGGTATTTTTTCCAGGATCGGAGGAACCCAAAGAAAATGAAAACTCCAACCGGCGGAATGATTAAGCCCAGCACTATTTCAAAATACATGAATGGATTTTTCGTTCCAAAGTAATCTTTATTGGCAATATTAAAATGAATGTATTCGGTAAGTTCGGCGAACGGCCGGTGCCAGATAAACATGTCGACCAGCCCCTGAAATAAAAAAATGCAGCAAAGAACTCCCAGTCCAAATATGATTGTTTCACGCCATCTGAAAGCAAACAACATGGCCAACCCCATTCCACCAATAAATAATATAGTTTGAAAACGGATCGAGAAAGCAACCCCGACCACCAACCCGGCCAGAAAATATTGCCACCATTTGTGTTTATGTTCATCCGCGGTTAACACCTGCCAGGTTCCCAGGATAAGGAAAGGGATACACACCATTTCGACAAGATTGCGCACACTCATGTTTGGAATAAACCACAAAAGGGCCAATACCAATCCCACCTGTCGTGCGACGACAATATTGGAGAGTTTCAGGGTGATTTTGTAGCCATACGCGACCACAACAAGCGAAAGAATGGCATGCAAAAACCTGACAATGTACATTTTAAACACCGGGTCGGAAATTCCAAGGCTTTTAAAGAACAGGAAGATCAGGTAGTGTATGCCGACATAAAAAAAACTGTGGCCTTCAGGCTTTGGGTTTACCTGGTTTTGCGGAAGCCAATTGTTGTAGTCGGTTCCGTCAACCCAGCTTTGCGATGCTTCAATTACCAGGAAATGGTCGTCGTGCATGCCATAACCCTGCGCAAAAACTACCGCAACAAGCCTGATAATCAAGGCGATGATGACAATGCTTAATAATGGTCTGTTTTTCCAGAGTTGCTCAAAATAATTTCTCATAACCTGCTTTACCGACGATCGAAGATATAAAATTCCCGAATACGTTGCACATGATGCAGGCATCATTTAACAAGGAGCAGATTTTACACGGTAAATGTCTATTTTTGTTTTTTGTACGGCATAAAAAAAACTTCTCATGAGCGGTATCAATGGTCTCATTACAAAGCAGATGAGCATAGAACCAATCGAATTTATCCCCGGAGCCGATATTGGGAAGGAGATATTTTCCATCCTCATCCCTACCTGGAACAACCTGGAATATTTGAAACTTTGTATTGGCAGCATTCGTAAGAACAGCCGGCTCAGTCACCAAATCATTATCCACATCAACGATGGAGGTGACGGAACATGTGAATGGGTGAAGGAACAGGGATTCGATCATACCCATTCTCCTTTCAATGCAGGCGTTTGCTATGCATTTAATGCTGCCGCCACCCTTGCCCGATCTGAATATCTACTGCTGATTGACGACGACAATTACCTTTTACCCGACTGGGACTATTATTTATGGGAGGAGGTTGAAAAAATCGGCCATCCCTATTTTGCCGTTTCGGGCACCAAGATTGAACCATATCTCACCTTAAATAAATGTGTGATCGCCCCCCGAAATTACGGGAATTCTTCCGGGAATTTCAGGGAAGATGAAATTCTAAGGGACTATTTAAAAATTCCGCATGCCGACTGGAACGGCAGCAACTGGTACCCTTTATGTATTCATAAAAACCTTTGGAACCTGGTTGGCGGACTGAGTGTTGAGTTTACTCCCGGAATGTATTCCGATCCCGATTTCATGATGAAGCTGTGGCATGCCGGGGTGCGCTATTTTAAAGGGGTAAATAAAAGCAGGAGTTATCACTTTATTTCAAGCAGTGTGAAGAGGGTAAAAAAGAACAATGGCCGAAAACAGTTTTTGCAAAAATGTTCAGCCGAAGGCATAGAGCTTATTGTTGGAGA
>DYQT01000058.1 GCA_020719165.1 Draconibacterium orientale
TAAAAGTTCTTCGCCGTGGAAAATTTTTTAGCCACCTGTTCTTTCAAAGGGTCACTTCCTTTAATTGTCAGGTCATATTCGATGGATAGGATTACAATATCAGTTGGTTTTGCAATATATTTAATTTCATTGACGATAAAGTCCAAGCCAAGACCTGCATGCAGGCCCAAATTAATAACCGGTAATCCGATGGCATTCTCAATTTTTTTACTGTCAATCCCAAAAGCCAGGTTAGAACCACCGCCTAAAATAATGCGGGGAGAAGGTGTTTTTTCCGCTAAGCGATGCTTATCAATGATTGCATCCAAATAATCTGACTGGTCATCGTTAAAATGATAGTTTCTTCCTGAAATAAACACGATCAGGAATAAAAACAGAAAAAACAATAAAATGTTAACGATAAACTGTTTCATCTTTAAAACTTGAAATATAAAAACTGCTGATCTTTTCCGGAGAACCAAAATATGGTCAGAATCAGGCTGTAATACAGGATCCATCTTAATGGTTTTGGCCATTTCGAACCGATGTTCGCTATGGCATATTCCTGGTCGCGCCCAAACCACTCAATCACAAAGAATAACTGAATTAGAAATATTGCATGGGGCTTTATTTCAGGCATTGACAAAGATGACATTGAAAATATTCCGGAGATATAACTGAATGCTTCTTCAACATTATTGGCTCTGAAGAATATCCAGGAAAATAAAACTATGATTAATGTAGCCAGTGAATCGGCAGTTGCCAGAAAATAGTTATCATTGCGTATGTTTAATCGCTTTAACAACCTCTTTCTGGGTTTGGAAGTTATATGATTCATTATCAAAAAGAACCCGTGAATAAGTCCCCAAAACACGAAGGTATAATTGGTGCCATGCCATAAACCGGTCAGCATCCAGGTAATGGTAATGCCAATGGCATAAATGAGAAATTCGGTTTTGATCAATAAGAACCTGTCTGCTTTGATATTCCGCGATACGGAGTAGGCGATCGGTAAGAAAACATAATCCCTGAACCAATTAGTCAGCGATATGTTCCATCGCTTCCAAAATTCCCGCATATCCCTTGCGAAATAGGGATAGGCGAAATTTTTCATGATATTGAACCCGAGAACTTTCCCCACTCCGATGGCAATATTGGAATAACCGGCAAAATCGGCGTAAATCTGAACAGCAAACAGGACAATGCCCAATATAAGGGTACTGCCGGCATAGGCAGAAGAATTTGAAAATATAGTATTCACTGTTACTGCACAATTATCCGCAATAACTATTTTCATCAGTATTCCCCATAAAATTTGTCTCAAACCATCGGTTACCTGAGGGTATTTAAATATCCGGGGAGCCTGAATTTGTGGCAACAGAGAGATTGGCCGTTGGATGGGGCCAGCCAGGATGATCGGGAAAAAGCTCAAGGTTAACAATAAATCGAAGACATTTCTGACCGGGACAAGTTTATGCTGATAAACATCAACGATATAACTGATTGAAAGAAAAACATAAAAGCTTATCCCAACAGGCAAAAGGATGCTGGTTGTAAAGGTGCTGACCTTAAATCCGAATAAAGAAATGAGGCTGACGAAGGCATCTGTAAAAAAATTGAAATATTTAAAGAGAAACAGTGTTCCTATGTTTAGCACTAATCCTGTGATAAAAATCAATTTCCGCAGTTGGTGTTTATCTTTGCTCTGGATGCCGATTGCAACGAAGTAAGTTGTAATTGAAATGGAAAACAGAAGCAGGAGGAACCTCCAATCCCACCATCCGTAAAAAACATAGCTGCTGACAAGCAAAAAAATATTTTGCCATTTTAAGTTCCGGTTGAATATGAACCAGTAGAGGACAAATACAATGAAAAGGAATATTGCAAAATTGATGGATGTAAAAAGCATAACTAATAGATGATTTGAAGGTTTCAACTTGCTTTTAACACGCCTGTCATTTTCCTTGATGATTTGATTATTCCCTGGTTAGAACGATTTCATGTGGCAAATCAACCCCGCCATAAGTCATTAACCGCTGAATATTTGTAACCCTGAAAGACTGAACACCATCTTTCCAGTCATAAAAAACCTTTTGCGTTTTATCACTCACCGTTGCGGAAATAACATACTTTCCGGCTGCAAGATAATTGGTGATCCTGTAATTCATTGTAATGGTTCCTTTTTCGACTTTCCCGGTTTTCACCTTTTCCGAAAATGTATTGGTTGTAAAAAGCGCTCTTTTCTTCTGGTCATAAATGATAATTCCAAAAATCAAATTGTTCAGATCCTGCAGCAAACGATACTGCACACATATCTGAAAAACCTGACCATGAATAATTTCGCCGGCAATATTTCCTTCAGCATCTAAAACCTGCACACTCACAATCTCCACAATTTTTTCCATCTCCTGGTCTGCATCAACCTGATCGATCCCATGGGATTGTCCCGTAGTTGAATCGGATTTTCCTTCTCCACCCTGTTCAGTGATACCTTCTGCTTTATGATCTGATTTTGGATGATCCAGAGCGGGTTTAATCACATCGGTGTACATGTATTTCGAAAGGGCCTCATTGGCAGGGCCGATAAAGGATACCCTTCCGGATTCAAGATACAGTACCCGTGTGGAGTATTTCTGAATAGAACCGGGGTCATGCGACACAAAAACAATGGTCTTCCCCTCCTTGATGAAATCTTCAAAAACGTTAAAACATTTCACCTGAAAATTGGCATCTCCAACCGCTAAAACCTCATCCATCAGGAGGATTTCCTTATCTGCATGAATGGCAACTGAAAAAGCGAGTCTAACCTGCATTCCGCTCGAGTAGTTCTTAACTTTCAAATGCATGAACCGGCTCAATTCGGAAAAGTTGACGATTTTATGATAATTACGATCAATGTCAAACTTTGTTAAACCCAGGATTGTTCCATTCAGATAAATATTATCCCTGCCGGATAATTCGGGGTTAAAACCAACACCCAGTTCCAAAAAAGGAGATATTTCATCATTAACGATAATGGAACCCCGATCGGGTGTATAGATGCCGGCAAGCATTTTGAGCAATGTTGATTTTCCGGACCCGTTGCGCCCAATGATACTGAAAAACTCTCCTCTTTTAATCTCAAATGATACGTTTTCCAGTGCATGAAAATTTTCAAACACCATTTTTTTTCTAAACCCGATCACATGCTCCCTGATGGTGTTTCGCTTTTCCTGGGGGATTCTAAAACTCTTTGATATATGGTCAACTTTAATAGCAGTATCCTGATTCATAGTCGGAATTTCATCTACATGTTTTCAATAAGATTTTTTGAGGCTGATCTCAGGTACCAGAGGCTTAGAAAAATAACCGGGATAAAAATGGCAACGAAAATCAGTAAATGGTCAAATCTTGCGATTCCATTATCAATCAGGACAACCCGGGAGTGTTCGATCAGCAGGGTCATGGGATTGAAATAGAGCATAGACTGAACCTTTGGCGGGACAGCACTAATCGGGTAAATAATGGGGCTTGCATAAAATAAAACCTGCAGAAGCACTTCCCATATCTGGTTCAAGTCGCGAAACCTTACAATCAGAGGAGCCGCGAAAAAAGAAAAAATAAGGGATATTCCATAGATCAGAAAAACATAGACAAAAAACAGGGAAAGGTGCAATAAGTCAGGGAAAATGTTGTATGAAAACAGGAACAGAAAGAGAATGATCAGATTAAAACCAAAAGCCAGCGCGCTGTGCACCGTGGCTGAGATGATGATAATCCATTTGGGGATGTAAATCTTTTTAAGAATGTCTGCTTTTGAAAGCAAACTGTTCATTCCAACAGTCGTTGCTTCTGCAAAAAAAAACCATAAAATCAGGCCGACCAGCAAACGGATGGAATAGGTGGGGTTATCCTTAAAAAAAAGGTGTGAAAAAACGAAATTCATGATCAAAAACAGACAGAACGGTTTGAGAAAAACCCAGATGGCGCCCAGCCACGACCCCTGGTACCGCATTTTCAGGTCAGTTTTGGCAAGCATCCAAATTGCTTCCCGGTAATGAAGTTGTTTTTTCAGAATCATAGGATATAGACCTTAAAGTGCAAAGCTATAAAAAAACATTCAGGTCTTTGTGATTCTGATGCACAATCACGTAAAGACTGTTTAATAAAATAAGGGATTAAATTTTGCAAGGCTACACAATCGCTCGTAAACTTCCTGTGTTTCAGACCGAACCTGGCGTGTCGTTTTTGTTCGATAAAGCCTCTTTTCAATAAAATGTTCATTGGTTTTTGTGCCCAGTAATTCTGCAAGTTTTTCCAGAATCGAACCAGACAACAATTGTTTATAATGTATAAAGATATATTTTCGGGATGAAATCTGGTCAAATTTTTGAAGCAGCCGGGTATAACTATTGTACCACAATTCCTCGGCAAGTTGATGAGTGATGGCAAAATCGCAAAGATATTCTGCAGTGGCACATTCGGTTAAAACACTCTCCACTGTCTCCGCGGGATCACGGAACATGCAAATAAAGACAGTATCATCTTTTAAAAATGGCAACCAGACATCAAGCGTATAGTTAAACCGCGGGTCTTTATAGGCAAAATTCGGAATTGAAACAGCCTTAAGGATTTCCTCAGAAACAGATCGGTCGGTTGACATCACCTGTACATCCCTGGCAAGGTATGTTAACCAGCGATGTCCTTCACCCGGACAGTATGGAGAATGGATTTTTCCAAGGTTTGGGGAAATTTCATTCAAAAGGTTGTAATCGTATGAACGGAGTATCCTTTCATTGATTCCATTTATAAAAGCGCACTCAAAAAATCCTTTCGGATTGCTATGGCGTGGAGGGTAGAGACCCTCTCCCATATAGTAACCCGACTGATGTAAAATACCGCCCATCAGACTGGTACCACTTCTTCCAAATCCAAGGATCAGGCAGTTTACCATAAGGCAGCAATTAATTCAGTAAAAAGTGCACTTCGCGTTTTCAAAATGATTTATTTTGCATAGCCCATCTGAAAAATCATATCCGATAATTCCTCATTTGCATACTTCTTTTGTTCTGCAGTCCACACTCGCTTATATCTGTATGCCTCACCAACATTGAAGTGCATTTCCATCTTTTTCCCAACCAAATTGGTTTCAACTATCTTCCTTGTTTTTTCCGGATCGGGAGTAATTCCCAAATTTACAGTTGTAGTATTGATGACATTTACCGGGTTTTCAAGGAGAGCTTCGTATTTCACTAGAAAAGTGCCGGCAAAAAAACTCCATTCCTTCCAAACATTGAATTGCTGTTTTGCAAATTCAATACTATCTTCAAAAGAGAGAATGCTGGCAAAACTTCCATTTTGCCCTGATGAACGCTGCAGTGCGCCGTGATCGTAAACAGACAGAGCTACAGCCCTTGGATCCCGAAATATGTATATTGTTTTAATTTGATACTGACGCTGAAGTTCAACAATATAGCCTCCTGGTCCACAATGTGTTTTAATCGTAAAAGAATGATTTTCTCTATCCAATTGCAAAATTGGGTCAATATTTGCACTTGTCAATTCACCAATATTACAATTATAATAAAGAAGAATGTTCTCCAAATTATAATCCATCTTTAACTTACGTACGTCATCAAAGCCGTATTCAATCATTAAATCATTTATCATGTTGAAATACCAGCCACTTCCTGACTTTGGCATTCCTGCTGAGATTACAATCATAAGTACAAGTTTCAGAATGTGTATTTCCCGTATTCTATATCTGAAATAAATTGGTCGCCAACAATCTTTTTTGTCTGAGGATCATAATAATCCTGGTAATTCATATGTTCAGAAGTGTTTATTCTCTTCTGGTTTGGTTCAATTAAAATGCCCAATGCTTGAAGTGTGTCATACAGTTCCGTGTCAATATTTTCAACTTTTAATACACGGTTCACCAAAGATTTTCCGTCAATATCATTGATGGTATTGGCAAGTGATAATTTTGAAAGTCCATCAACCCATTTATTTTGGAGGTATGTGCCATTTAGATAAAGTAATCGGTGATAGGTTTTAGCCATAAGAATCCAATCTTTAAATGAAGCTAATTTCGATCCCTGATAAATAACTCCGTTCCTCTCTTTTTCAAAATTGTACAAGCCATTAATATCAGGCCTAAAAAAAGTGAAATAGGATACTACCATTTCCCAGGGATTTCTAACAGTTGTAAAAACAAAATACTCCTCCCAAGGCCAGTGTGTCGTGTCAAAATACATTTTAAGTTCCATTGCAGTTGTGTGATGATGAAAGGGAGGGGCAGAAGAGCTGAAAACATCACTATACGGGTCCAAGATGGCCCTTATGGCCGTGCTGGCACATCGTGGTTTCGACAGAAATATGAATTTATTTTTATGAGAGATTCGCATTCTGGTAAATGTGTTATTATTCTTTTACTGGATTCTGGGGGATTAAAAGACCCTCATCCGGGATTAAGCAGAGAAATGCATCAATTAGTTTTAGATTATTCGTTCTCCTCCAACCAGGGGTCATTAAGTTTAATTAGCCAGGGCACAAGATATTTATCATAGAGCAATTTTGTTAATTCGCCACATTCCTCTGCAATATTGTTGATTTCGTGTGGGTCAGTTTGCCGATCCCATAAATACCATTCCTTATTACCATCAGGTTGTTTATCACAAACCATGGTATATCTTTTGGTTCGAATTCCTCGTTCTCCAAAATTAATTGTTCCAGGGGTGAGTCTTTTTTCCTTTGGGGAGAAAAAGCCAAGCGAAAAGTAAAATTGCGATTCAGGGTATGGTCCCCGACCATTTCGGCAAAATTCAGAAAAATCAGTTCCTTCAACATTTTCGGGAACAGAACTCGCAAACCCAAGCAAACTTAATAATGTAGGAAAAATATCCGGAATTGATATTAACAGATCATCATGCCTGGGAGGAACTATTCCAGGAAATTTGATCATCAGCGGGATTCTCAATGATTCTTCAAACGGATTATCTTTGCTCTTTTTCCCATGTATTCCAAGACAATCGCCATGGTCTGATAAAAACACAACAATTGTTGATTTTTCCAACCCGCACGATTTAAGGGTATCCACTATCCGGCCAAACTGCTCATCCACGCCTGTGATCATGGCATATTGATCACGAACATGTTCCCGAAAGTAACCTTGCCAGAAGCTATTCTGGTCCGGGGTGATATTATTCTTACAGAAACTTTCGATTTCAGATTCCTTTGACTTATATCTTTCCTTATATTTTTCAGGGACTAAGTGATAAGGAAGGTGCGGGGGACTCATTGAAACAACCAGTGCAAATGGTTTTTCCGCGTTCCTGATTGTGCCAAACTCATTCAATATATACTCAATTGCAAGATCGGCTTCATGTTCAGGGCCCCATTTATCAATATAATGAAACTCCTCTCTTCGTGCGTTTTTCTTCCAATAGAGTGGTTTCAGGTGGTCGTTGTACGTTCCATAGGAGTACCAGTAATCAAACCCGTGACGTCGTTCAGGGGAGCACCACTCATTCCATTTTACGGGCTGCGCGTTATTCCTGCAGTTTATGTAAGGTTCTTGTGGCGAATCAAGATGCCATTTTCCGATATACCCTGTAGCATAACCTTTTTCGTTTAAAATATCAGACCAGCAAATAGCATCCTCCTTTAACTCATTGTTGTATGGAGCGAATTCAGAATTACAATTTGTGACAACTTCCGTTGAAACCGGATACATCCCAGTAAGAAACATTGCTCGTGAAGGACTACACAAAGGAGCGTTGGAAATCGATTCTGTAAAAACAAGACAATCTTTTGAAAATTTATTCAAATGGGGTGTAATAGTTGGCTCCTGACCAAAGAATTCAAGGGTTTGCGCCCGCATTTGATCGGGCATGACAATCAGCAGATTGGGTGAGCTAAGATTTTGATGTCTTTTATCAACTGTTTCTCCCATTAATAATCCTCATGCTTTGTTTAAATGTGGAAAAGGAATAGTAGGAACAGGTAAATCCAGAAAGGAACAGAGTTTTTCCCAGCCATCTCCCTTCTCCCAGCAAATCGTGAGCAGTTTTCCCGGTTTTGCAGAGAAATATTCGACAACCCTTTGATTATAGCTATTGTAAAAAGCTATATGATGTTCCGGGTTCTCCTGTGGCATAAAATATCCGTAAACAATTTTACGAGCCTCGGTACGACCTGTTCGTTCAGCATGCATACATAAGCTTTTGAACCAGGTATTTACATCTATCCTGGTTGTGAGAATGAATTTTGCTTCCGGATATTGATTTTCAAACTCACGATACAATAAAGGCCAAGGCCAATCCTCAAAGCTATCATACATTTTCGAGACCTCTATCATTCGAAGGTAATCGCCCTGAGAATAGTCTCTGAGCAGTTCAAGGTCATAGGATTTATTTTTATATCCCAACACACTCATGCACTGACCCAGTGTTTTTGTACCAGTCTTGTTCAATCCTATTCCAAATATTTTCAATTTTCTGTTGTTGTTAAAGAAAATAACCTATACCGAGTATTCAATTTGCATAAAAACAAATATGCCTTAGGAATAATATCCCTAAGGCATATTTATTTTTTGGGTAAAATTATTTCAGTTTTTCAATTTGGGCTTTCAATTGCTCATTATCCTTCTTTAATTGGATCATGTACAGGGTAAGCTCTTCAATTTTCTGTAATAAAACAGCATTCATGTCTCCAACATTAACACCATTCTGAAGAACCTCCGACTCACTTGGAACACCAGGTAAATGACTATTTGCATTAACAAATGCTTCAACCTCCTCCAATGGCATAAGATTATAGCCGGCCTTAAAAACTCTGTCAGGCCATGCTGCTAATAAAACCTCAACTTCGGTACATTTCACCTTACCATTGAAAGTTCCGGTTCCATTTACTGAAAGTTTGGCAAGGGGATTGGTAGTGCCAATTCCTACGTTTCCGGTATTGTTAAATAACACATTACCTGCATTTAAAAATTCAGCAACTCCAACTCCATTACGGATTTCATACTTACCAGTGGCTGAGTTAATAGCACTGAAGGCTCTAAAAGTATTCGTGGCTGCATAATAAACGGATTGTACCGCGTCATGGCCAGTTGCCATTTTTTTAATACCAATATAATAGTAGTCACCAACGTTTGAATTCTTCAGTTGCATTACAGCTACGTTACCGGTTCCAGCTGCAAGGGGCCTTTCAACCTGGAAAGTTGCAGTTGTTGAAGGATTAGCCACTGTGAATAGGAAAGCAGGAGCTGTAGTGCCAATCCCCACATTACCAGTATTAACATTCCAAATGTTTCCCGGACCTGCACTCCAATTCTGTGCATACGACATTGAACCAATAAGCACAAAAACTAATATTGCTAATATCTTTTTCATAATGTTAAATTTTAAAATTTGAATGATTTTGATTAAAAAATAGTTTTGAAATTAAAAACGGGTGATGGAAAAAATTTCACAATCGCAACACCATCATCCTTTCGGCCCGGTAATTGCCAACTACCTGAGCAATATGAAAATTGAGGGGGGGTTGGTTCCGGACTAACTCCCTGAGCATGCGGCTGTCAACAGCCACTTTCCTTTGCTGGTCGGGGGATACTGCGGATAATTCATTGTTTGAAGAGTTGAAGCTGCCCTGCTCTGCATCACCGGCATGAAGAAACCCTTTTTTGCTGGCGGGGAACGGGCTGAAAAGGACACAAGCATCCGCAAGGATGGCTTGTTCTTCAATTTTTATCTTTTCCTCGACGGTCACAAGACGGATCTCCTTTTTCTGATGTTTCCCCGATTTGGCAGCAGGTTCAATGGAGGCATAGAGAAAACCGCCATGGGAGACCCTTGTACCGGCAAGGATCCTGATGGATTTTCCTGCGGTAAGGATTACTTTGCCTTCGTTTTCAACTGTCATTGGAGCACTCTCCCCGGATAGGGTGAGGTTGGCAGGAGCCTGGTAATTTTGTGTCTCACCGGCGGAAACAGTTAAATTTCCGACATGAGTGTTCGGACTGTTTCTAAGTGTTTTCCTGGCTGAAATAGTGTCAACAGTACTTCCCTGTGCCGCGAAAGAGCAAGTTAAGGCAATCAATGCAAGACCCTTAAACCAGTGGAAATACTTCATTTTTTTACTATTCGAAAAACAACTACACAAAAATAACACTTATTTCAATAAAAGCAAGAAAAAGGCAATAATTATTTTTATTTAATCTTAACAAACCTTCCATAATTAAAACACTGACAGGTTAAAAAAAACCTGTCAGGTTTCGCTTCGCGTTATCGTTTAATAATTTTTTCAGTTTCCGAATTTACGCCGGAAGTGACGTGGATTACGTAAACGCCCGTTGGTTTTTCAGCCAGGGAAAATTCCTGTTTGCGTTCGATCTGCATGTTTTTAGACAGTATTCTGTCGCCAAGTACTCCGAATATTTCCACATGTACCTGTGCAGCAGTGACATCGCCATTTAACTCGAGGGTGAAATTACCCGGAGTTGGATTGGGATAGATCTTGAAAAAGGAGTTGGCGGGCTGGCCAATGGTTCCCGGGGCTTCAACACCGGAAATAAGCGGCGCTGTTGCACCCGGGTGTATATAAGGGCTGCAGAAGGTTGTGGAAATATAGCCATGCATGTATCCTCCCAATTCTACCTTTGTTCCGGGATAATAGATGATGTTGGTACCCGCGATGTGGTTTACACTTCCTGCAGGCGTACCGGTAACGATATAAGTGGTTCCGTTGCCGGCGATCAGCAGGGTTTGGGTGGCATCGGCACACTCAGGTCCGGTGGAAATCGTTTTATCCTGCAAAGAGCGGATGGCAGGGGGAATTGCCGCATTTCCGAGGTTGCCAGTGAAGATGCCGAGGGAAGACAAGCCACGTGCATCGATTGTGTGGCTTCCCGTATTAGCCTGGTTATAAGCAATCCAGGGAAGGGTGGGGTCAACTTTAAAACAGAAAATATCGCTTTCGGTTCCGACTACATCGGCGGCAACATACTGGAACGTTGAATTGCAACTAATACCGGTAATCCCATTCTGGGTAACATTCCAGTAGCGTGTAAGGTAACTTCCGGCGGTACCAGGGTAGGCTGCATCAACCACTGAAACGGCTGCATAGCTGTTTGGTGCAAAAGTACCGCTGCTGTATGCCAGTGTTACAGGTGAATATTCGGCTGTTCCGGTTGCATCCCCGACAGGAAATGTAAAACTTCCGGCCGATGCAAACTCTTTCCGAAGTTCTCCGGGGCCGGGAGCAACAACCATATTCGCTGCTGCCGGGGTTCCTGCAACTGAGGCGACCGGCCCAAGAACGAGGTTTGAAGTGCCAAGTGAAACCAGCCCATTGGTAAGTGTTAATGTACCAAATACCCTGGTGTTACCTAACAGAGCAAGCCCGGTTGCATTATCCAGCTTGAGATTTTTAATGATATTCAGGCCACTGATGGACTGAGCGGTGGTACCTGAAAACACTACATCGCCGGTTCCGAGGGAGTCGGCCGCGGCATTGCTGTTTATCAGATTTTTTTTCAGGACAAGAGTTCCCTGAACATCAAGTTTGCCTCCTGAATTCAGTATGAAATTTTCGGTTGAGTTCAGCGAGGAACCTGCGGTTATGAGAACTTTGGTCCCATTGGTAACAACCGTTGCCGGAGTTTGAGAATATCCCTGGGACAAACTGGTCATCATCAGTGCGATTGCTATTGGCAAGACTGAAAAACAGGACCGTTTAGATGGAAAGTACAGATTTTTTTTCATAACATATGGATTATATCACAACAAATATACGCAACTAATTAATTGTTTCGACAAAAATTGATTTTTTTTTTCACTTCGTCTAACCTGAATAATTCATCTCGCAAAGACGCAGAGACGCAAAGTTTTGAAATGAAATACTTTATTTGCATGAAACATTGTATAAGAAAATTTGTTTTCAATACTTTTCATTCAACTACAGTGTCTTTGCGGCTTTGCGGCTTTGAGAGGAATTTTTATGAATAATACAGACTAAATCCAGTGAGTACTCAGGTAAAACTAATACACTTTTAACAGCGTTCATTGCTTTTTCATTTATTTCACGAATGTTCCGGTCACTTTAACAGGTTGGTTTGCGGAGGGAGCGCCAAGGTTGCATGGTCCCAGCTTTGCCTGGAATAAATTATGCTCTCTTGCATGAAAACCGGTTGTAAGTTTAACATAATTATCAGCTTTGTAGGTTACATCTGTTCCCAAACCACCGGTGATGGTACGTGAAGATTGCACATATTCGCTCGCTTCATAGAACTGGTATCCGGTATAGTTTGAATTGCTGGGATCGTTGGCCGGTGTCAGTGCCCATCCGTAAACACAGGCAGAATAGAGGCTTGACCGCCAAAGTCCGCGGCCAAAGGTACCTGCCGTAAGCACTCCGGCTGATTCATTAATTTCGAGGTCAAAAACCGGTACCGTCGGCAACCCGTTGCGGAAAGGAATCCAGTCGGTATGGTTGTCATCGCGGTAAAACACACCAATATCGGTACCAATATAAATTGCGTTGGCAGGTGTGCCGGAGGTGTTTTGAAATGCGATGCAATTGGTCGGAATATTCGGCAGCGTGCCCGAGATGTTGGTCCATGATGTTCCCGCATCCGTTGAATAATAGACCTTATTGCCAGCATTAAATCCGCCGACTGTAACAAAAACATGAAACGAATTATTGGGATCAACAGCGATACCGGTGATGGAGTAATTGGGCAGTGCCCCTCCGATGTCCGTCCAGGTGTCGGCACCATTGTCCGACATCCATATACTGGTTCCGCTGGCGGCATAAACACGCTGAGAATTGCTGGTACCTATTGCCATTGCACTGCTGCCTGAAACACCTTTATTCACCCAGCTTCCGGCTGCCCCGCCATTGGTACTTTTCCAAACATCATTATATCCGCCATAAATGATCAGGTGATTATTTGGATCCATGATGAATGGTGTGAGCAAATTATCGCGGGCGGGGCCGATGTAGTTAAACGAACTGCCGCCGTTGGTTGACTTCACCAAAGCTCCGTTGTAGCTGCAATAGAGAATCTGAGAATCGGTGTAATCAACCATGCAATCACCGCCATCAGCACCCTGCAAATGTTCCATATTGGTCCCTCCCGACCATTTATTTGACCCATTGTCCTGGGTTCCGCCGATGATAAGGCTGGAGTTGTTGTCAATCCCGGAAATGCGATACCATTGGGTAATGGCAATTCCGGCTGTGAGGTCGGTCCAGGTGGTTCCAAAATTGGTTGACCTGAAAACCCCGCCATCACTGACACAGTAAAGATAATTGTTCAGCGGATTGATCTCCAGCCCATGGATGTCGGCATGGGTGTATCCGTATCCGGCAACACGGGTATCCCACATGGAGGTCATGGTCCAGGTAGAACCCCAGGTGGATGAAGCCCAGGTGTTGATGCCGCCAATCATCACTTTGCTCGCATCCGTTCGTGAGACGGCAGTAGCAAGGTCGTACCAGGACTGGTTTTCATTGTCGAGACCATCCGTTGCATATCCAAGAATATTCGGAGTTGTTGACCTGGTTGAAAAATCGAGCCCGCTGGTTATTGAAAGATATTCTCCTACAAAGACACCAGTTGCTGTTGAAGGACCTGCAAGCAGGTACACATATGCGGCATTTGCAGGTGTAACACCAATGGCCATTCTGTTGGCATTGGTGGGCACGCCTGTGTATATTCGTGTCCAGGTGTCGCCTGTGTCGGTTGACCGTAGAAATTGTGTGCCGCCGGAAGCATACATAATTGTTGGATCACCGGGCTTGAATTCGATATCCTGTACCGTCAGTCCCGATTTAACCTGAAACCAATTACTCCCGCCATCATCAGATTTATAGATGCCGGCGTTTGCCGGAGTATCATCTGCCCTGCAAACAACAAACAGGGTATTATGATCGGTAGGGTGCATGAGCAATTTATAGCCCCTTACATTGTCGGGCACCGACCACGACCATCCGGTCGGCATCCAGGTGTCGCCGCCGTTAGTAGATTTCAGCACACCGATGGATTTTGTATCACCGGCATCCCCATCCCCGGTAAGGATATAGATGATGTTGGTATTGGTATAATCAACCGCGATGCCAGAGACGCCAATAACGGGCATACCATCGGTCAGAGGAGTCCAGTTGGATCCGCCGTCGGTTGTTTTCCAAAGACCACCGGCGGGTGTGCCCACCCAGAAAGTACTTGCGACAGAAGGATGAAACGTTATACAATTAATTCTGCCGATTCCAGGATTCCATCCGTTAAGGTTGGTATAAGTGGTTGCACCCAGTGAATACCAATGTCCATTGGGAACATCGGTGTCGCCAGCGTCTGATTGCGCCAACTCGCTGGTGTACCGGTTGTACTCTTCCCAGTTTCTGGCAGCCCAATTGGTTATTTTACCATCGGGGGTAAGCCGGTTGGAGGCCAGAAATTCCCATCGTTTCCATTGCGTGTATCCAGATCCTCTTCCTGTGTTTTTTCCGTTAAAATAGGCATTCACGTTGCTCTGAATTGTGGCAAAGTCATCTGTGCCGGGATTCAGCCACATGTCGTTTATGCTATTCTGACCTGAAACCCTTCCAAAATTCGTCAGGAGAAAGAACATCAGGATAACAAATAAATATTTTCTCATTTTCATCAATTTTATATTTTTGATAATCAACCTTTTTGTAATACCCGCTTTCTTTTCATTTCTGTGGTTTTTCGCACGCTGGTTGTGTAGGAGTGCCTTTGATGTTCCGGTAATTGGTTTCGTTACCAGATTTTGGAGCCTCCGGTTGAGTTTTAGAACCGATCATATTCCGATAATTGATGGAATTCTCCTGAGGCTGAGCTCCTTCGGGCTGCGCAATATGGGCAGTTGAAACATTCGGGGTTTGGTTCTGATTAGTTCCGGTTTGATTTGCTTCGGGCGATTTTCTTTCCTCCTCCGCATCATCGCCAGGTTTCCAGTTTACCGGGCCAGCTTGGGTTTCTGCGGGATTCATCCGGGAATCAGCCTGAGATGCAGAGGCGCTTTTAGGAGGATTTACCGGTATGGTTTTTTCATAGGCAGCCTGTTCTGCAGCAGAACGCCTGGCCTCGGGATGGTTATTTTGGGCAACGGTTGTAGTTGCAGTAAACAACAACAACGTGCATATATAAATGAGTATTTTCTTCATCATGTCTGATTTTTGGGTTTTACCTGTTTCTCCTGAATATAGCCATCGGCCAATGGAGGGAGGTGCAAACCGGGGGAAAAATATTATTTTCTGATGGCTTTTCTCAGGGCAGCATTTTCTGCTTTCAGGGCATCAATTTCCTTTTTGAGCTCCCGGAGTAATTTGCCTTGTTCAATGGTGTATAAAGTCAACTCCTCGACCTTTTCAACAACCTGTTTTTGCATATTTCCCAGGTGCAGTCCATTGGATTCTATCTCCTGAGCTGAAGGAAGCCCCGGCAGATGACCGTTGTCTTTAATGCTTTGCTCCAGGTCGGAAAGGCTCATGAGATTGTAATCGTTCCTGAAAACATAGTCGGGCCAATCGGTCATATCCTGCACAAGTACCTCCTCGCAGGCAACTTTGCCATTGACAGAAAGTGCATATCCTGTGGCAGCGTTCGTGGTTGCAATGCGAAGATCGCCGCTCATGTAATTGGAGCCGATAAAATAGCCTCCCCAGTTCATAGCTCCTCCTGCAGCGCTTCCGTAAACGCCAATCCTTGTTCCGGCACCCGATGTTCCGACTGCATATCCCTGCACACCAACTACTGAAAAATCGCTATAGGAACCGCCAGAAGCATAGCCATACACACCCCGGTAGCCCCCTGAGCCATAAACCCCGAATCCAAAACCAGGGGCGGGTGTTGATTGCCCAAAAATTGCATAAGTATCACTTGTATTGGTGTGTTTGACGATTGATGAAAAAACAGTGGCAATGGTATCTGTGCCGGAGGCACTGCCACTATTGCCCTCAACCAAAACCCGTCCTTTGAAATAACCTGCAAAATTCTGGTTTGCATTTTTTGCGACAGAATAGACACCATAGTTGGTTCCGGCAGTTGTATTGGCTCCATCCGAATAAAAAAGGCCTGCAAAATTGGTAGGATTATAACTGTCATTGTTCCATCCGTAAACGCCGGCTCCTAAAGCGCCATTGTTTGGTTTGACTCCAAAAACACCGATGTTTACCACCGAATAAGGGAGTCCTTCCGGGTAAACCATTCCGAGATACCCAGCGGAAAAAACGTAAATTCCAGTCTCGCAGGCTCCTCTTACGGCACCACGATTAGCAACGTAATTATACACATTCAATCCGTTGTTATCCGCATCAGTTCTTCCTATTGCAACTCTGCCTGAATTAAAATAGATATCGGGCCCATTCGGGTTCCAGAAATCATAGGCTGCCAGACTCATTTTCTGCCAGGTAGCTCCATCATAATAATATATGCCCGGGCCGGCATCGATCTGATAGATTGCCAGACCGGTTGCCGGGGCGGCAGGTCTGCTGACAAAGTTCATGCGGGGAAGCAGGAGGCCTCGGTTGGTTGATTTCACTTCGAGCATGGCTGAAGAATGCGGAGCGGTACCATCATTGTTGATGCTCACCTGGGAGAAACCCAGCAAGGATGTAAACACAGAAATGAAAAAAAGAGTCCATTTTACTTTTTTCAGAGAGAAAGAAACCTTTGGTTCGTTCATAAAATTTGATTTCATGGGATTGGATTTTGTGAATAACAATATATGAGAACATTCTATTAAGGGCGTCCCAAAATTTCAACATCAGAGTACCTATTGATTTTGTGGCAGTAAAAGTAAAGTTTTTGTGATGCGAAGTCAAGAAAATCGCACGTTATTTTTGTATTATTTGTCATACGTGTCCGAACAATTTGAGTTTTAGCATTATTTGATTATTAAAATTATTG
>DYQT01000274.1 GCA_020719165.1 Draconibacterium orientale
TCCCGCCCTTTGCTTTCACCGAGCAGGGAGTGGCGATGCTTTCAAGTGTGCTTCATTCAAAAAAAGCAATCATGGTGAACATTGCCATTATGCGGGCCTTTGTGAACCTGCGCCAATTGATCGATACCAACAAAGATTTGATCAGGCGCATCGATTCCCTGGAAGAAAAGTATGACAAAAAATTCCTGCTGGTTTTTGAGGCCATCAAGGAGCTGATTCGTGCAGAAAACCTGCCCAGGGAGAGGATCGGGTATAAAATTCCCGGATCGGAGTGAGGTTTTCATAAAGTCAATGGAATAATTATCTTTGTTATATGAATCAAGGGTTAATGAGACTAAAGCCAAAGGCGCTAAACTGCCACCGTAACAGTTGGCAGAAGCCAACTGCAATAGATGACGGGTGTTGATGATCAGATTTATTGCAGTCAACTTCAGCTGACTGTTGGCAAAGAACAGATTTATTGCAGTCAGCTTTAGCTGACTGTTAAAAGGAGGGATAATAAAACCTGGGCTTTAGCCCCATAATCGACTCTAAAATGTATAAGACCCTTTCATGCTGGCTTTTCATCCTTTTCCTTCTAGGCATTCTTCCAAACGGGAATGCACAACTGTCAGGGGCTTATAGCATTGGTGATTCTACCTGCACCTTTCAAACTGTTCAGGATGCCATCAATTCCCTGCTTCAGGTTGGAACCGCCGGGAATATCTATTTCAATGCGAAACCCGGAGTGTATGGAGGTTTTCACTTATCCGGCTTTCAGCCGACCCATCCTTCGGATACTGTTTTTTTTCAATCGGAACCGATGGTGGCGAATGATGTTATCATACGGGGAGAGATTCGTATTGAAAATTCTTCAACAGTCAGGTTTCGTTATTTGCGGTTTGAGCCTGTCAATGGCCAGCAATACTCCTGTGTCGGGGTATCCGGCCCGGGTTCAGTGCAATTTGACCAGTGTGCCTTCATCAACCCATATTCAAACTGCTTCACATCGGATGAGGCGCTGTTTAAGGCAAATCTGCCATACGAGACCGGATGGGGGTTTGTCACCCTGACGGATTGTGTCCTCTCTTCTCCGGCCTATACGATCTATCTTTCCGGAGCCAGGGGATGGGTGAAGTTTCTTCAGGATACGATCAGCGGGGCCATTAATTGTTTCACCGGAGGCATGTCCATCTACTACACGAACAATGTATTCAACCTCACCAACCCTTCTTTCGCCTATGCTGGTCAGACTTTCCGGGGCAATACCTTCAATGGCAGTGATTTATATATCCAGGGTGATTTTTACAACAACCTCTTTTACTGCGGAGTCCGAATGACCGCCGGGAAGATCTGCAACAACCAATTTTTCAATGTCTTTACCAATTCCCATTGTCCCGGGATTCTGATCTCCGACAACATATTTGAACAAAAATTCGACCTGATCTTCAGCAGCAACGCCATTGTTGCCCGAAACCGGTTTTTTGGCAACGCTACTTTTAACAGCAACTACTCCTACATCACCGGGAACTTCTTTTATGGTTTTACCTCCTGCGCAACCGGACCCGGCTACCAGGTGAAGCAGAACAACTTTCATCCCGATGCCCCATTTGAAATGTATTATACGTCGGGTAACGTGGAGGGTAACATTTTCGGCAGCATGTTCATCCAGCAATCGGCCATCACAAAAATATCCAATAACAACTACATCCCCGGTGGCTCCTCCTCTGTAAATGTCTATGGCACAAATCCTTACTTTTACGATCCGGGATATCTCTCCCCGACCGACCTCCATGCAACCAATCCGGCCCTGATACGCAAATCGGCTCCCATCAACGGTATACCGGGATTGCTGTACGACATTGACAGTATTCAGCGGAAACCAATCCCCACCATCGGTGCCAATGAGATATGTTTCAGCTTCCACACCGACACCATCGCACTGAATTGCGATGATTTATGCCTCGATTTGTGCACTGATACGCTGTCAGGCTATTACTGGACGCCATCAGCATTATTTGTCGATTCAACTTTGTTGTCACCGGTCATCCATCCCGGCTCCTCTTGCAGGGTTTACCTGAATAAAACCGGTGTTGGCCCTGTCGACTCTGTGTTTCTGGATGTAACGGTCTCTCTTCCTGTTGCAAATGGAACTGCTGTTGTGAATGATCATACCGTCCATTTCACCAACATGTCGGTTTGTGCCGACAGCATCCGATGGGATTTTGGTGATGGAACATTTGGAAACGGAAACGATGTTTACCACAGCTTCCCGTTATACGGATTATATCCCTGTAAATTATACGCCTTCAATCAATTGGGGGTCGATAGTTTATCCCTGCCGCTCCTGCTCACCTGTTTGGCCGCCGGAATAACGCCTCAATGCGGCGATAGTGTGAGACTTGAATCATGCCTCGAAGATTTTTCCGGCTTCTATTGGTACCCGTCTTATCTTTTTAAGGATTCAACCGAAGCAAACCCGGTCATTTATCCGGAACATCATGTTTTCGTATACCTTCGGAATGTTCATTCAACAGCGTTTGCCCAAATTCATCTGCAGGTTTACCCGGCAATGCCTTCGGCCTCCCTGACCTTTGCCATTGATTCAATGGAGGTAACATTTTCAGATCATACGACATGCGCCGATAGTGTACGATGGGATTTTGGCGACGGTACATCCTCTACCCTCAGAGATCCCGTTCACAGCTATCCTGCAACGGGACAATATACCGGTAATCTTTACGCATTCAGTCTGTTGGGGAGTGACACGGCTCATTTCAGTCTCAACATTACAGGTATAAACACTACAGCTCAGGAGAGGTTTGAAATCTGGCCGAATCCTGCCGATAATTACCTTGTAATCGATCCAAAGGAACCGGTAAAGGAGTATTCCGTTATCATCACCGACCTGTATGGCCGGAAACTATCCAATATTGCCGGGATTCAGGGAAGAAAACAGGTTGATCTTACCTTATTCGCCGCCGGTGTTTATCTGATCAGGGTTCAGACGGGTGACTATTCCTTTGTGAAAAAGATCATCCGCCAATGAGTCGATATACTTTATACTCCAACTCGCGCTCCGATAGAGTGCAGAGACGAAATAATGCATTTACGCCCAATTTTCTACCCATATAAAATCCCTAAAGGGATTTAAAAAAAGTGGCCTGTTATGTTCTATAAACATTTTGTCCCTAACGGGACAGTTCCGTTAGGAACGGAATGTTTATAGAAAATAAATTACGCAATAATATAAAGTCCCGTAAGGGACGAAATGCTAATAATGATTGAGATTTTCTCATCACTCCCTGGGTTTTTTTCAAGAAATTTTGGGATATTTACCATCTTTGTTATTTCGACAAAGATTGATATGTCGCCGGATCCACCGCCTTCACATTCCACATCTTCAAAAAGGTAACCACCTTGGCTGTGTCGTAACCTTTCACCTGGCAGTGTTCGAGAATGCCCGAATCCTGGATGTGCAATACTTTGCCATCGCCGTTGAGGATAACGAAAACCGGGTAACCAAAACGGTTGGGATAGCCGAATTCCCGGAAAAGTGTGTAGTCTCTTTTTTTCTTATCCTGCGAAACGTTGGCCAACATGTAAATATAATCGGCTTTTAACAGCGAATCGATGGGTTGCGCCCCATTGGCCATCTGATGAAACCGGATGCACCACGGGCACCAGTTGCCGCCAAACTGGATCAGCAGGTGCTTGTTCTCTTTTTTGGCCAGTGCAGTCGATTTCTTCAGGTCGGCACGGATGTCCTGGTTTTCGTTGTAGGGCTTGGGCGGGGTTTGGGCGAAGACAGGGACAGTGACGAATGACAAATGACAAATGACGAGGCTGATTAATATTATCGATGTGACTATATGTTTCATATTGAT
>DYQT01000059.1 GCA_020719165.1 Draconibacterium orientale
CATGGAGGAGGTCGGGATGGTGTAGGCTTCGATAAGAAAGATGCGGATGATGCTCGCGGCGATTACAGCAAAAATTATGGCATCGGTCCATTCGCGGGCAACAGATTTGTGTACAGGAGGTTGCTTGGATGGATCAAAATATTGCTCCTTAGTTGAGTATGCAAGGTAGGGCAGATAAATAAAGGGAAAAAGAACTCCCAAGGCCTGGTCGAGTAAACCATGTTTTTTGAAACATTTCAGCAATTCCACGATCATGAGCAGAATCACAAAAACGTTGATAAACGGAACCAGGAGGAAGATATACCACCACAAAGGTTTTTTGATGATGGCAAGCCACACATACCAATTGTAAAAGGGAACAATTACTTTCCAGCCTTTTTCTCCGGCTTTTTCAAAAATCCCCCACAGGCCGACCATGGAAAGAATGAAAAATATAATGGTCACAATCAGGTAAAGATTCATATCAGCGTATTTAAATTTATCTTAATTAACGTAAAAACAGTGCTTTTCTTATTCGGAAGTGTTTAATATTTGTGCCTCAAGGAGATTTTTCATATCAAAGAACCCTTTTTTTCCAACAATCCATTCTGCTGCCATGATGGCGCCCATGGCAAAACCTCTCCTGCTTTTTGCCGTATGGGTAATTTCGATGCTATCTTCTTCGGAATCATATTTTACGACATGCGTACCTGGCACATTGTCTGTACGATACGATTTTATTCCCAGTTCTTCGGGGTTTTCAACAGTCTCTTTTACCCATTTTTCCTTGCGTTCAGTATGCCTGATGATATCGTTGGCAAGTACAATGGCTGTTCCGCTGGGGGCATCCTGCTTGTGAATATGATGGGTTTCTTCGATGGAAACGGTGTAATCTTCCCATTTCGACATCAGTCCGGCAAGATATCTGTTCAGGTTAAAAAAGAGATTAACTCCAATGCTGAAATTGGGAGCGAAAAACAGGCACTGATCCCTGGCAATACAATCTTGCTGAACTTTTTCCAGATCATCGAGCCAACCTGTTGTTCCGATCACCATTGGAATATTAGCATCAAAACAGTGATAGATGTTTTCAACAATGCTTACCGGTGATGAAAAGTCGATGGCTACATCGACTTCGGCAAGTTGGATTTCATCATTTTCCCAATCTTCGAGGCTGTCGAAGATCACCGAAATTTCATGTCCTCGTTTAATTGCCAGTTTTTCAATTTCCTGGCCCATTTTCCCATATCCCAGTAGAGCGATTTTCATAATGATATTGTCATTTTTTTTAATCAGAAATGCAGGCAGAGTTTGACACCACCGGCAGGTTTGTAGCCGAATCCGGATGGCAAAATCGCGGGTTCAACTTTCATGGTCAGGTTATCACTGATATTGAATGTATATAAATGTGCATCAACAGTGGCATCGAGGATATTGAGTGCATACCACACAGCGGTAATTAAAATACTGATTTCCAGGTTTCTTCGATAATATTCCCGGGCTGATAAAAGATCGGCTGCTGAATATTTCTGAACAAGATAACTGTAGGAGCCATTCATGGTACCTTGTGATGATTCGATATAGGCACATTTGTAGTTCAGGTACTCGTCGGCATTGAAATATATAAAGTAGGTCATGATTCCGAAACCGGCATAGATGACGGGTATTTTCCAGTACTTTTTGTTGTAAACTTGTCCGAGTCCTGGCAAACACATCGACATGAGGGTGGCTTTTGTTGGTGAATGTTCTTTTTGGCGAATAGAATCGGGCAATTCGACAAAAGTTGTATCTGATTGAGCAAACACTGGAATTTGAAGAGCCACGAATGCCAGGAAAAAACAAATAAAAACAAGGAAAACCCTCATTTACGAATCAAGTTTGGCGAGTATCCTGTCGAAATCCTCCGATGATTTAAATTCAATGATGATCGATCCGGCTCCTTTGTTGTTTACCTTGAAGTTAACTTTGGAAAGGAGTTTGTCATGAAGGGATAATTTGGCTTTCTCATATTTTTCCGGAAGTTCGATGCTGCCGGATGGCGATGATTTTGGTTTACCGAGATTTCTAACCATCTCTTCCACTTCACGGACAGATGATTTTTTTTCCAGAATCTTTTTCAGGATGATGAGTTGAGATTGTTCCTCGGGAACATTGATGATTGCACGTGCATGACCCATTGAAATAAGATTGTCTCTGACGGCAACCTGGATTTCGGTGGGAAGTTTAAGCAACCGGATATAGTTTGCGATGGTCGATCGGTCTTTGCCAACCTTTTGGCCTAAATCTTCCTGTCTGATGCGGCATTCCTCAAGTAATCGCTGAAAGCTGATTGCTATTTCGAGCGGATTGAGGTCTTCTCTCTGGATGTTTTCAACGAGAGCCATCTCCAACATTTGCTCATCATTGGCAAGCCTGATATAGGCCGGTACCTGGGTAAGCCCGGCCAGTTTTGAGGCTTTGAGCCTGCGCTCACCAGAGATGAGCTGAAATTTATTATGCCCGATTTTGCGTATTGTCAGAGGCTGAATGATGCCATGTTCCAAAATGGAACCTGCCAACTCCCTGAGTTCATGATCATCAAAATGTACCCGAGGTTGAAAGGGGTTGGGCTCAATTTGGTCGATGCGGATCTGAGCAGTGAACTCAGCTGTATATTCGCCCGATATTTCTTTCTGAGGATTTTCAGTTTCTGTGTTGTCCAGCAGGGCACTGAGGCCTCTCCCCAAGGCTTTCTTTTTTCCGTGAATGTCAGACATTGAGCTCTTTTTCTGCGTTCGTCAGCCTCGTAAGGTCGTTGTTTTGAAGAATTTCCCTGGCCAGGTTCAAATAGTTAATAGCTCCTGAACTGTTAATATCATGCAGCATAATGGTAAGTCCGAAACTTGGCGCTTCACCCAACTTGGTATTCCGGTTGATAATTGTTCGGAAAACCATCTGCTGGAAGTGCGTTTTCACCTCCTCCACCACCTGTTTTGCCAGGCTGAGGCGATTGTCAAACATAGTTAACAGAATGCCTTCAATATCGAGGTCGGGGTTAAGCCTGCTTTGAACAATCTTAATGGTATTCAGTAATTTTCCCAGACCTTCGAGTGCAAAATATTCACATTGCACGGGAATAATAACCGAATCGGCTGCTGTAAGAGAGTTGACAGTGATCAATCCAAGAGAGGGAGAACAATCAATGATAATGAAATCGTAGTCGTCCTTGATTCCGGCGATCACTTTTCGCATCATTTTTTCCCTGTTGGGAAGGTTAATCATCTCAATTTCGGCGCCAACCAGGTCGATGTGGGCGGGCAGCAAATCAAGAAAAGGGGTGGAGGTGTTCAAAATGATGTTCTTTGCTTCAACATCATCGATGATGCATTCGTAAATACTGGTTTTTATGTTTCTCGGATCAAACCCGACCCCCGAGGTGGCGTTAGCCTGAGGGTCGGCATCGATGATCAACGTTTTATGCTCCAGCACGGCAAGACCTGCTGCCAGGTTTATAGCCGTAGTCGTTTTGCCGACACCTCCCTTTTGATTTGCAATTGCAATTACCTTACCCATATGGTATTTTAAACAAGTTCACAAAATTACATCGAAATAGCAATCCCCGGTAGAATGTTGAAAAGTTTTATCAATAAAAAATCTGCCAGGAGAAAAAATCCGGGGAAAAAATGCCGGGGATATAAGACTAAACTGTGTCAGAATCAACAGACAAGTCTTCAAATTCAATTGATCTGTGGGGCGTTGCCACAATCTCCTGACCTTCTTCTGCCTGGTAGTCAGAGACAATGTCCGATCTCTCGGGAGCCTTGCCTGTGCGGATGAATTCAATCACATCACTTAATCCATTGGCAAATTTGTCAAAGTCTTCCTTGTAAAGAAACAATTTATGTTTCTCATAAAAAAACTTGCCCTGTTCATTGTTGAAGCGTCTTTTGCTTTCCGTTATTGTAATATAATGATCATCACCAACGGTAGATTTTACATCAAAAAAATAGGTTCGCTTACCCGCACGAACGGCGCGTGAAAAAATTTCTCCCCTGTCCCGATCTTTAAATTCATTTTCTTCCATCCTGCAGTCTGTTATGTTTTTTGCCTTGAAATCATTCAAATCAGCGAACGCAAAAATAAAAATTTTATTTGAATACCAAGTTTTATTTCTTATTTCCGTAGATTTGCAGCCATTAACGATTAAAAACAGATCATGTTCTTTTTCATAAAAATGTTATGCTAGGCAGAAGACATTATCGCATCAAAGTACTTCAGGCATTATATGCTTACTTTCAAGGTGGTGAAGCCCGGATTGAAGCTGCTGAAAAAAATCTTCTGACCAGTCTCGACAAGGTTTATGAGTTATATTTTCTCCAGGTTTCTTTTCTGCTTGAAGTGATTCATTTCTATCGATTCAGGATGGAAGAATCAAAAACCAAGTTTTACCCGACTCCGGAGGAGGTTAATCCAAGTTATAAATTATCGGAAAACCGTTTGATATTGCAGCTTCAGCAGAATTTGCAGCTCAACGATCAAATAGTGAAATACAGAATTTCCTGGACAGAAGAGCAGGAGATGGTACGGAAGGTATATCAGAAATTGAAGACAGGCAAGGATCTGGCTGAATATTTGGGATCAGGGGTTAGCACCTATGCGGAAGATCAATATTTTCTTGAAAAGCTCTTCAGGAAATATATTGCCAAATCGCCTGATTTGCAATACTATTTCGAGGAGCGGAATATTTTTTGGGACAATGATTTTGAGGTTTCAGCTGTGTTTGTATTGAAAACGATCAAGCTTATGTCGGAATCTTTTGGCGAGCGGGATTCACTCACCGGCCTTCTTACGAAAGGTCAGGATGACGACCCGGAAGATGACCGGAAGTTTATTCTTGAATTGTTTCGTAAAACGATTCTGAATTCTGAGGAGTCCGACAAATTGATTGATGCCCGTACCCGCAACTGGGAATTGGACCGAATCGCGCTTACTGACATTCTGCTGATCAAAATGGCTTTGACTGAATTGACTCATTTTTCTCAGATTCCGGTAAAAGTATCCTTGAATGAATACATTGAAATTTCCAAACAATTCAGTTCTCAGAAAAGCAAGCTTTTTATCAATGGAATTCTGGATAAGCTGGTGGCCGATCTGACAGAAGATAATTTAATCCGTAAGACTGGCAGGGGTTTGATGACCTGATTTCACGAATTGAGAATTTTCCATTTTTCCATAAACCTTTGAGGGAATTTTAGACAGTGTTTAAAATATATTAGACGGATTTTCGTTTGGAGATAAACCAAAAACATTACCGTGCACTACATACAACGTACAGCTATCTTGTTTTTTTGCCTTGCAGGCTTTTTTATCAACCAGTTGCACGCCCAGATCGGGGGTAACGGAACCTATAAATTTCTCGGTTATACCAATTCAGCGCGTATTGCAGGGATGGGTGGCAATTTGTTGGCTATTAATGATAATGACATAACCCTTACCCAGGCAAATCCATCTCTGATAACTGCAGCGATGAATAACAATCTGGCCCTGAGTTATGTGAACAACCCGGGAGGTATCAACTACGGGTTTATTGCATTTGCACACAACTTCAGCAAGGTTGGCGCATTTGTTGCCAGTCTGCAGTTTATCAATGACGGAAAATTTACCGGAGCTGACCCGGCCGGCAATCTTACCGGCGATTTTTATGCCGGGGAGTATGCCTTAAACATTGGTTGGGGACGACAACTTACGCCACTTTTTTCCATCGGAGCGAATGGTAAACTGATTTACTCTCAACTTGAAACATATCAGTCACTTGGTATTGCAGTTGATGTAGCCGGAACCTATACATCAAAAGACCAGTCGTTTACCGCCTCAGTGGTTGGACGAAACATTGGTTCACAACTTATTCCATATCTGCCCGGGCAATATCAGCCACTTCCTTTTGAATTGCAAATAGGTCTGTCGCAGAAGCTGAAACATATTCCTTTGCGTTTTTCACAGATACTCACAAACCTGCAAAAATGGGATTTGACCTATGTGGATCCTACTGATCCGGCAAATACAGCCGATCCGATCACCGGCGAGGTAAATGAAAAAACAGGAATTGCCAAATTTGCCGACGGATTGATGCGTCATGTGGTTCTGGGTGCTGAACTCACCATTGCAAAAGTACTGGCAATTCGTATCGGTTATAATTATCAGCGAAGGCAGGAACTCAAATTGTCGTCGAAAGCCGGCCTCACCGGTTTCTCAATTGGCGCAGGGCTGCGGGTAAAAATGTTTAACCTGAGCTATACACGTGCCTCCTATACAGCCTCGATTGCGAGGAATTATATTACACTTGGGGTGAATCTTCAGGAATTTGTTAAAAAACAATAAGGATGAAGGTTACCATTGATCCTCATTCCGGATTTTGTTTTGGAGTGGTCAATGCCATTGCTGTTGCCGAGCGTGAACTTCGGGCAAATACCTCACTTTTTTGTCTTGGAGATATCGTGCATAACAACATGGAGGTGAACCGACTCAAACAATTGGGGATGAAGATCATCGGTCGGGAAGAGTTTAAAGGACTTCATCATTGTAAAGTACTCATCCGCGCGCATGGTGAACCTCCTGAAACCTATAAAATTGCCATACAAAATCACCTTGAACTGATTGACGCTACCTGTCCGATAGTGTTAAATCTTCAGAATGCCGTTCATTTGGGATATTTGGAGATGCTTTCGAAGAATGGACAAATTGTGATTTATGGGAAAGCCGACCATGCTGAAGTGGTTGCTTTGGCTGGCCAAACAAATGGCTCGGCCTATGTTGTGGAGCATGAAGCAGATCTGGATGCGCTGGATTTTTCGAGACCGGTTCGGCTTTACAGCCAAACCACCAAAGGGGTCGAAGGTTTTTATAAATTTGTACAAATTATCAGCCAACGGATGCAGGATCGTTGTAAAGGAGATTTAATTGATTTTGAGTGGAATGACAGCATTTGCAGGCAGGTTTCAACCCGATCGGATAAATTAAGGGAGTTTGCAAGCCGCTTTGAGGTGATAGTTTTTGTAGGTGGGCAACAGAGCTCCAATGGGATGATCCTTTTTGGTATTTGCAAAGAGGTAAACCCCAGAAGCTATCTTGTTTCAGGTTCAGGCGATTTGCGTCGCGATTGGTTTGAAAATGTGCAGAGTGCCGGGATCTGCGGAGCTACTTCAACGCCATTATGGCTCATGGAAGAGATCGCCGGTGAAATTCAGAAATATCATGACTGAGATGTACCTGCAAAAACTGATCATCACCGGTTTTAAGAACTACTCCCAGGCGGAATTTGTCTTTTCAGAAAAGATAAATTGTTTCGTCGGAAATAATGGTGTTGGGAAGACAAACTTGCTTGATGCCCTCCATTACCTGTCGTTTTGCAAAAGCGCCTTTACCAGTCTGGATGCACAGAACATCCGCCATGGTGATGATTTTTTTGCGATACACGGCAACTACCAGCGCGGCGATGATACCCTCGACCTGGTTCAATGTATTCAAAAAAAAAATCAACGTAAACGTTTTTTGATCAACAAAAAGGAGTACGACCGGCTTGCCGATCATATCGGAAATTTTCCTTTGGTCATGATCTCACCCTATGACCGTGATTTGATCAACGATGGCAGTGAATTGCGACGGAAATATATCGACAGTGTGATTTCCCAATTCGACAAATTCTACCTCGACGACCTTATCCAATACAACAAGGCACTTTTTCAACGGAATGCGCTCCTGAAGTCATTTGGTGAGCAGCATTACTTTGATGCTGTTGCATTGGAACCCTGGAATGAGCAAATGATCAGGCTCGGGGAGCAGCTGTTTTTCAAAAGAACGGCATTTCTGGAGCAATTCATTCCCCTGTTTCAGCACTATTTCAGGTTTCTCAGCAATGGCTCCGAAACTGTGGGCATCAGGTACTTGTCGCAAAGCGCAGAAAATAATTACCGGGAGGTGTTTCTGGATACAATTTCGAAAGATCGTGCGGCACAGCATTGCACCATGGGAATACATAAAGATGATCTTGAATTTATGCTTGATGGGTATCCGGTGAAGAAATTTGGTTCACAGGGTCAGCAAAAATCTTTTGTCATTGCCGTCAAACTGGCTCAATTTGATTATACTAAAAATATCAAAGGATTTAAGCCAATTCTATTGCTTGATGATGTTTTTGATAAACTCGACGACTTGCGTGTATCGCAATTAATAAAGCTTGTAAGCGAGAACAGCTTCGGACAGGTTTTTATAACAGATACCAGCAGTGAGCGGATTACCTCTATTTTTGATGCAATGGATATTGACCACACGATTTTTACGATACCACTGCCGGGGAATATATGAGGCGTGAAGCGTGACACGTGACTGGTTGTTTTTAATTTTTCAGAATCGGTATATGAGAAAAGCGAATGAAATGCCATTGAAAGCGGCCATTGAGGAGTTCCTGGATAAATTTCATCTTCGTGACAAACTCAATCAGGCGAAGGTATTGCAGGCCTGGGAAAAGGTGGTAGGGGAGATGGTTGCCAGAAATACAAGCCAGTTGCATATTCGAAAGAAGGTACTTTATGTAAAAGTCAATTCTGCTGCACTTCGGAATGAATTGCTTTTTGCCCGCAGTAAAATCATGAATGCCCTCAATAAGGAGGCCGGTGCAATTGTGATTGAAGAAATTATACTGAATTGAATTTAAAATTATGAAAACCACTTAGGCACTAAGGTCACTTAGATGCACTAAGAGTAATTCGTTTTCTGAGTGATTCTTAGTGCTCTTAGTGCCTTAGTGGTTGTTTTTATTTGATCAGGCACGACAACAGTTTCTCCCCCTCAATCCACGCTTCGAGTTTGTCACCAACTTTTACTGGTCCAACCCCGGCAGGTGTCCCGGTAAATATATAATCACCGGTACGCAGGGTCATGAATGTAGAGATGTAGGCAATGATGTCCTCAAAATCATAGATCATCAGCCCCGAATTTCCCTGCTGTACCGTTGTACCGTTCAGATCAAGATGGAAACCGATATTCTTTAAATCGCTGAATTGGGCTTTCGGAACAAATTTGCTTACCGGAGCTGACTGATCAAAACCTTTGGCAACGGCCCAGGGCAATCCTTTGGCTTTGGCTGCATCCTGCAGGTCGCGGGCAGTCATATCGAGACCAATGCCGATTTCATCATAATAGGTGGAGGCAAATTTTTTCTGGATATTTTTCCCAACCTTGCATATTTTCAGTACAAGTTCCGCCTCATAGTGGATGTTGTCGGAAAACGAAGGATAATAAAATGGACGGTTTCGTATCAACAGCGCAGTATCGGGTTTCAGGAAAAAAACCGGCGAAGCCGGAATTGTATTGTTCAGCTCTTTGATATGGGCAACATAGTTGCGTCCGATGCAGATTATTTTCATGGATGAATGTGCAAGAGATCAGAATAAATCGAGCTTGACCGTTGAATTATTAAAACCACGGAGTTTTAAGGCGGTCAGCACCTTTTTGGTTGAAAGCGGAAAGTCGCTTTTCATCATCCAGTCATAATAGGATGGCTCGTCTTTGAAAACTTGTGCAACTGCTTTTCCCTTGTGTTTTCCGAAATTGAAAGTTTCAATTTTCTTATCGTTGTACACAATATGCCCAATCAGGTCAACGGAGTTTGTTGAATGGGAGAAATCGCTGAGGGCTTTGATGTCATTGATCACAGGCTGTGTGACGTTTCCTTTTTTATCTTTAAAGGAGACTTCGGCATAACGGTCTAACTGAGCCTTCAAAATTTCGTAAGTTGCAATGGTGTCTGCTTCTGCGCTATGGGCGTTTATGAGATCTTTGGAGCAATAGAACTTGTATGCTGCACTCAGATTCCGGGGCTCCATTTTATGAAAGATGTTTTGAACATCAACGAAACGACGGCCTTTAAGATCGAAATCGATCTCCGCTCTTAAAAACTCCTCAACCAGAAGCGGAATGTCGAAATGGTTTGAATTATACCCTGCAAGATCACAATTTTCGAGGAATTGAGCCAATTCGCGGGCCACCTGCTTAAAGGTCGGACAATCCTTCACGTCTTCATCCGAAATTCCGTGAATTTCAGTAACCTCTTCGGGGATATGCATTTCAGGGTTAATTCGCAGGGTTTTTATTTTCGTGGTTCCATCCACCTGCTCGCGGACAATGGAAATTTCAACGATACGGTCGGTCGCAACTTTTATTCCTGTGGTTTCAAGGTCGAAAAATGCAATTGGTTTGGTCAGATTTAATTCCATCAGATGGTTTGGGTGTTGTCAAAAGATTCAAGATGCTGTACGATACGGTTCAGAAACTGGCCGCCGAGAGAACCGTCAATTACCCGGTGATCATAGGTTACCGACATCATCATGATGGGGCGGATGGCAATGGTATCTCCGTCGGGCGTTTCGATGACGACCGCACGTTTTTTGATGGCGCCTACTGCCACAATCGCAGTTTGTGGCTGGTTGATGATTGGCGTTCCCATCAGGGTTCCGAAGGAACCAAGGTTGGTAAGCGAAATGGTGCCGCCTGAAATTTCATCGGGGATCAGTTTGCTGATGCGGGCACGCGCTGCCAGGTCATTTACTGATTTAACGATTCCCAACAGGCTTTTTTCATGGGTATTACGAAGCACCGGGACAATCAGGTTAAAGTTAGGTAGTGAGACTGCCATGCCGATGTTGATATTTTTATGAATGATCACCTTGGTTCCATCAACCGAAACGTTGACGAGCGGAAAATCTCTGACAGCTTTGGCAATAGCTTCGATAAACACCGGGGTATAGGTTAGCTTTTCGTTTTCCCTTTTCTGAAAAGCATCTTTATTTTTTTCACGCCATTGTACTACACGGGTCATGTCAACTTCCTGAAAGGATGTGACATGTGCCGAGGTTTGAACCGATTTAACCATGTGGCTGGCAATAAGTTGCCGAATGCGATCCATTTCAACAATGCGATCTTCACCTGGAATGATTTGTTGAATAGCCGGGGAAGCCACAACAGGATTTGCCGTAGCTGCAATCGCTACCGGTGGTTCAACGGGTTTGATGCCCGTCTTGCGGTCTTTCAGGTAGGTTAATATATCCTGTTTTGTAATCCGGTCATCGTTACCGGTACCGGTAATACTATCCAACTCGGTAAATGAGATACCTTCCTGTTGCGCGATGCTTCGCACGAGCGGGGAATAGAACCTGGTGCCTGAGGCAGATGGCGTCTCTTCATGCAACGGAACAATCGTCTCTGGTTCGAAAACGGGGTTTCCGGATAAAGCGGCAAGAGTCGTTTCAGATTTACACGAAGCCGCTTTGGGTTCTTCCTGAACAGGCTGTTCAGTGGCAACAACTTTGTCATTCCCGGCCGTATCAATAATGGCAAATACCGCTCCAACAGGCACGGTATCACCTTCGAGAAATAGTTTTTTGATCAAGACCCCAGAAACCAGCGAGGGAATTTCAGAATCAACCTTATCTGTGGCGATTTCAACAATTGTTTCATCCTCCTGAATCCGGTCTCCCTCGTTTTTCAACCATTTGGTGATGGTTGCTTCGATTACGCTTTCGCCAAGTTTTGGTACAATTACCTCATAATTTGCCATATACAGGTGCCTTATTTGATTTGTGCAAAGGTAACGTTTTTTATTATTTATAACCGTTCAAAATAAAATATGCAATCAAATCCTTCCTAAATTTCTGAATCCCCTGATGATGATGTTTAAATCGTTGGTTAATTTATAATCACGGGCATAGAGCAAATCGAGGCGGATCGTGGTCTCTTCCGCTACATTTTTATTTTGAAAAGCATCCAAAGGATTGAGCACGCCTTGCTTTATCTCAGGTAGCTTACCAGCTTCTGAATCAGCATGTTTGGTAAAACCAATCCATGATTTGAAGGCAAGCAATACGGAGAAAATATTTCTGAGCAATCCAACCGGATTTTTAACGATAAAAATTGCGATCGGGTAGATGGCAAACAGAGTAAGAGCTATCAGAAAATCAAGCATTCGTTTTTTTCTTCGGTTTGTTCTTTTTATAATCGCATTAATGTCAATAACATACAAATCGCCGGAAGTGTTGATTGAATTGCTGCCGATGATAGAAAGACTTTCCGGGGGAGCAATTTTATAATCGACCTGCTCGTTTTTCAGCTCCGACATTTTATCGATAATTACCTGAGCCGGAACATCTTTTGCACAAAAAATCACCTCATTAATCTTGTGAATGTTGATGATCTCTTTAATTTGTCCCAAATGTCCGATAAAGCCATTTGAATTATTTCTGTGATGATGGTAACTTACGAGGCCTGTGAAGGAGGGGTTCATCCCGGTTTGCTGAAGCAGCTCGGAAACCCGTTCCGACTCCTCTTTTTCACCGATGATAATGAAACGTTTATTTTTCTCGGAATTAAGTTTATACCCGGTGATGTTAAAATGATGGAGCAGAAAACGCTCGAGTAGCATGATGAGGGTTCCCCAGATGGCTCCAAGGATGATAAGCGCTCTGGAAAACCGGTAATGTTCATTCAGCAACGAATATACTACCAAAATAATGATGGTGCCAACAACCATTCCCTGCACAATGCGACGCAATCGGATTGGTTTGTCATATCCACCGCTTAGATAAATGCATAACAGCCAGATTGCCAGGTAAATTGGAACAGCGATGTGGATAAAAGCATAAGGATAATGTCCGCCATCCGGAAAAATGAAGTGCCTTTCCCAATAGTCTTTGATGAGAAAAATGCCGGTGAAAATCAGGAGAGCATCCAGGAGCGGCAAAATGATCCGGTTAAAAAATCGGGTGAGAATTGAGATAAAAGCCCGAAAGTAAATGGCAATGTTGATCATCACCGAAAAGGCACGGGCATTCTCTTTCGAGAAATGCTTGCGGGCAAAAACGATCATGGCATTATAGAATACATAAACGTAGTTCAGACTGCCTTTCTTGGTGCTTTCGCCTTTGTAATGAATGATTCGTGTTTCGGGGAAGTAGTAATTCTTATAACCGGCCTTGGTAATGCGGTAACTCAGGTCGATGTCTTCACCGTACATGAAAAACGCCTCGTCGAGCAACCCGATTTTATCGAGTACTTTTTTTCGCAACAGCATGAAGGCGCCGGCAAGCACATCTACCACGTGAGTTTTATCTTTATCCAGGTATCCAAGGTGATAGGTGCTGAACAAGCGTGATTTCGGGAACAGGGCCGACAGCCCAAAAACTTTAAAGAAAGCTACGGATGGATATGGCAACCCACGTTTGCTTTCAGGCAAAAATTTACCTTTCCCGTCGAGCATTTTCACGCCAAGCCCTCCGGCATCGGGATGTTGTTCCATAAATTCAACCACTTTTCGCAAAGTGTCGTCTTCAACGATGGTGTCGGGATTGAGAAGCAGCACAAACTCACCCTTTGATTTGCGTATTGCCTGGTTATTGGCCGTTGAGAAGCCTTTGTTATCCTTATTCTCGATCAGGTGGACATCAGGGAATTTATCCCTGACCATTTTTACAGATCCATCAACAGAGTCGTTGTCGACAACAAATATTTCAGCTGAAATGCCATTGCATGCACTCTGCAGGGAATGAAGGCATTGCTCAAGAAAATACTTGACGTTGTAGTTGACGATGACAATTGACAATTTCATCCCCTGTTCTGTGATTTGTGTGTAAAGTTAACGTTATTCGATCTAAACTAAAAACTAAATTGCTCCTGCTTCAATCATAAGTACGATCTGTTCGATTGCCTGGTCGTTTCCTCCCGGATCATAGTCGGTTTTCAGATCATATCCAAATATTTTCGCCAGAGTTTGCCAGATAAATGCGGTGAATCCACCCCTGAGCTGTTTGACAATATCGAAGGTTGAATTGCCGGTTTCGCGGTAAATGAGTTTGATCAGAATTTTTCCTTGTGAGAATGTCAGGTCTTTTATTTCATCTCCAAACTGCTTTTCTAATTCTTTTTCAGCTTTTTTCATAAACAGTTTTCTTGCGTTTTCTGTTGGGATGGTATCCAGAATGTTCTTATAAACCGAGAGTTGATTGCCAGCTAATTTAGCATAGGGATAAACCTTTTTAACATTGTAAACCAATTTATCATACCGAACGGAGGCTCTTTTGCCTGAAATGGCAACCGGTGGAAAAATCACAACGGGTCTGACATCGACCAGCGCAAGGGTGTCGCCGTCGAGGATCTGATTGGGCAAAGCAGATTTGACTGTGTCCTGGGAAAAGACAGCGATCTGGCACAGAAAGATTGAAACGAATAGTAAAATTCCTTTGTTCATCGACTTCCCGGTTCAAGATATCCCATAAATAACGAAAAGAATACCGGGTTTGGTATCAGGCAACCTTTAATTGGGCCATACTTGTTTTCATGAACTGAGATTTCACGAAGGATGCTGAAACAATGAATGTTTTGGTATTATTTTTCGAAGGTAATTCAAACATGGCATCGTTCATTATTCCTTCAAGAATAGAACGCAAGCCCCTTGCGCCAAGTTTAAACTCGATGGCTTTGTCAACGATGAAATCCAGCGCTTCTTCCTCGAAAGTCAACTTTATGTTATCCAGTTCAAAAAGTTTGGTATATTGCTTTATGAGTGAATTTTTGGGTTCTGTCAGAATCCGGCGCAGCGTATTTCTGTCGAGGGTGTGCATGTGTGTTACAATCGGCAAACGCCCAACCAGTTCCGGGATCAGGCCAAAAGCTTTCAGGTCAACAGGGGTAATGTATTGGAGGATATTGTCTTTGTCGATCGTCTCCTGTTTCCGGTCTGTTTTATACCCGATTTTATTCGTTTGAAGACGGTTTGATATCTTTTTTTCAATGCCATCGAAGGCTCCTCCGGTGATGAAAAGAATATTCTGGGTGTTGATCTGAAGCATCTTTTGTTCCGGATGTTTTCTGCCTCCCTGGGGTGGCACGTTCACAATGGAACCCTCGAGCATTTTAAGCAATGCCTGTTGAACTCCTTCGCCACTCACATCCCTGGTTATGGAAGGGTTGTCACTTTTTCGTGCAATTTTATCGATCTCATCAATGAATACGATCCCGCGTTCGGCTGCTGCAATGTTGTAGTCAGCCACCTGCAGCAACCGTGCCAGGATACTTTCTACATCTTCGCCAACATAACCTGCTTCGGTAAGCGCGGTGGCATCGCCGATGCAAAATGGAACATTGAGCATTTTAGCCACTGTTCGGGCAAGCAACGTTTTTCCAGTTCCGGTTTCACCGACAATGACGATGTTTGACTTTTCGATTTCAACATCATTCGCCTTGGCATCTTTGCTGTGGGCCAGCCGCTTATAATGGTTGTAAACCGCTACAGCAATTACTTTTTTTGCCTCATCCTGTCCAATCACAAACTGATCAAGATACTTTTTGATCTCAATCGGTTTCATTGGAACAAAGTCGGGCAGATCCTTATGCTTTTCAGTTCCCAATTCCTCCTGAAGGATGAGCTGTGCCTGCAACACACAATGATCGCAGATGTGTCCCTCCAAGCCGGCAATGAGCATTCGGGTTTCACGTTTCGACCTGCCGCAAAAGGAGCATTTATCAGGGGATTTTGCCATGTTAGTTTTCTTTTTTCGACCGGATCAGGATTTCATCAATCATCCCATATTCGCGGGCCTCCTCACTGGTCATCCAGTAATCGCGGTCGGCATCTTTCAGAATCCTTTTAAATTGCTGACCCGAATGCAGTGCAATGATTTCGTAAAGTTCCTTTTTTAATTTCTGGATTTCACGGGCGGTGATGTCGATATCTGAAGCCTGGCCTTCGGCGCTTCCCATTGGCTGGTGAATCAGGATTCTGGAGTGTTTCAGGGCAGTGCGTTTGCCTTTTTCACCTGCACAAAGCAGAATTGCTCCCATGGATGCGGCCATACCGGTGCAAATGGTTGCCACATGTGGATTGATGTACTGCATGGTATCGTAAATACCGAGTCCTGCATATACTGAGCCACCCGGGGTGTTCAGATAGATCTGGATGTCTTTTCGTGAGTCGACTGATTCAAGAAAAAGTAGTTGTGCCTGAATAATGTTGGCAACATAATCGTCAATCGGAACTCCCAGAAAGATGATGCGATCCATCATCAAACGCGAGAAAACATCCATGGTAGCGATGTTTAACTGCCGCTCCTCAATAATGGTTGGTGAAATATAATTGGAAGAGATTGATTTGTATTTTGCCAGGGTCAGACTGCTGATTCCTTTGTGCCCAATGGCATATTTTGAAAATTCGTCCATCATGTGATGCAGGTTTTTAAAAATCAATGTTTGTGATCGTGGTCATGCCCGTGATCATGGTCGTGTGCATGATTGTGATCGTGTTCATGGTCGTGATCGTGATCGTGGTCAGCGCCATGCTCATGGCTGTGTTCATGATTATGCTGGTGGTTTGCCGAAGCAATTTTGATATATTCTTCGTATGAAACCTCTTTGGGATGGAAAATCAACGCGGATTTGAAGAATTCCATCATTTTTGAATTGTAAAGTTGATCGTTGATTCGCTGCACCTGTTCTTTGTTTTGCATAAAGGAATCAACAATTGATTCGTACCGCTCGGCCATCATGGGATCCATCTCCGACATATTGACTTGCCGTAACATGTATGTTCTGATATAATTGCGGATATCCTCGTCTTTGACTTCAATATTATTCTCCTTGATGAGCCTGTTTTCAATAAGCTGCCATTTCATGGATTCGGCAAAGGAGGTGTAGTTTTTCTCGATCTCTTCAGGGGTGTATTTGCCTTCATTGTTTTCGAGAAGCCATCGTTTGAGGAATTCATCGGGCAAGGGCATTT
>DYQT01000060.1 GCA_020719165.1 Draconibacterium orientale
AGAAACTTTACTATATGAATTATAAGCCTTTATAGCTTAACTAAACGACATTGATTTATACTTGGTAAAGAATTGGTTTATCTGTTAGCATCCAAAGGGAAACCTGATCTTGAGGGTTCCGAATGGGAAAATATTTTTGCAACTTGTATTGGCGCGTTCTGGAAGCCTTCAAACGTGGGACTTGACGATGTAATACTTGGAAACACAGCATGGGGTGCAAAGACTGTAAAATCATCGAATCCTGCGAATCAAAAAAAAGTTCGATTAATATCTGGGAGGAATTCGCCAATCTATTCTTATGGAGAACGAATTGATAATGAAGTTGATCCTTCTTCCATCGGTAGGTCGGTTTTAGAGATTTGGAATGAACGAGTATCTTCAATTCGTGAGAAGTTTAAAAATCTAAGAACTATTGTTTTAATCAAATCACAAGATTTAACAGAGGTAGTTGTTTTTGAATTCGATACGATTCGTTATGATCACGAATTATACCTATGGGAGTGGAATGAAAACAATAATTTAGTGGGTATTGACAAAAAAGCATCAGAACATCGTTTCACATGGCAACCCCATGGATCCCAATTCACGATTATTGAAGATGTTCCTGCCAAGAGTTTAGTAATTCAAATAAAACGACCCCCCACTTTAGACAAGGACAAAATATTACAAACATTAGGATTTGACAATTCCTGGATTACTGTAATTCAAAAAAATGTCTGACACTTTTTCAACCGCGCAACGGAGTCAGATTATGCGTTCAGTTAAAAGTACTCGAAATAGATCTACTGAACAAAAACTCGTTTCCTTTTTTAAAGAAAATAACATCAAAGGCTGGCGAAGAGGATTTAAACTCTTTGGAAAACCCGATTTCGTGTTTCCATCATTACGAATTGTAATATTTACGGATGGTTGTTTTTGGCATGGTCATGACTGCAGGAACACCAAACCAAAAGCAAATGAGGTATATTGGAAAATAAAAATTGAAAAAAATGTAATTCGAGATCATCTTGTCTCCAACACATTAGAAGAAAAGAGGTGGAAAGTTATTAGAATATGGGAATGTTCTTTAAAAGACACATCCTCCCTTGTCTCAATAAAAAAAAAGCTACAACATGGCATAACATGTTAGCAACCACAAAAATGACAGCACAGTATTCAGTACATTAACGCTGCCTGTTCTGCAGCTGCCGGTCACGCGATAGTTGGAGTGCGGTGAGGATAAACTATTTGTTCAACATTACCGGCATAACCAGCATCAGGATATCCTCGTTTTTATTTTCATTATTCAGCGGTGTCAGAATACCGGCTCTGTTGGGCGCCGACATTTCAAGGCTGATTTCCTCTGTGTCAATGTTATTTAACATCTCCAGCAGAAATTTGGAATTAAACCCGATTTCCATATCCTCCCCGTTGTAGGAGCAATTGAGCCGCTCCTTGGCCTCATTCGAAAAATCGATATCTTCGGCGCTGAGGATCAGCTCCTGACCCGATACTTTGAATCGGATCTGATGCGTTGACTGGTTGGCAAAAATGGAAACACGGCGGATGGTGGTCAGCAAAGCATGCCTGTCGATGGTAAGTCTGTTTGGATTTTCCTTCGGAATTACCGCATCATAGTTCGGATACTTACCATCTATCAGGCGGCAGATCAGGTGAACATTGGTGAATGAAAAGAATGCATTGGTCTTATTGTATTCAATGGTTACCGGCACATCCTGACTTGATAAGATGTTCTTCAGCAGATTCATCGGCTTCTTTGGAAGGATAAATGATGCAGAGTCGGCAGATGTGAGGTCGGTGCGTTTGTACCTGACCAGCTTATGGGCATCGGTTGCCACGAAGGTAACATCCTCGGGCGTTAATTCACAAAAAACACCCGAAAGTACAAGCCGCAATTCATCGTTGCCCGTGGCAAAAAGTGTTTTATTGATCGCCTGCGACATCAGATGAGAGTCGACAACAAGGGCGGTGGTATCTTCCAATTCAGGAACCCTGGGATACTCGTCACTTTTATGGCCCGAAAGTTTATATTTTCCTTCCCCGGCAGATATTTCAATCATCAGGTTGTCGGGGTTAATGGTAAAGGCTATCGGAATGTCGGGAAAAGTTTTTAAAGTTTCAACCAATATTTTGGCAGGAATGGCAATACTTCCCGACTCCTCCGACATATCAGGACTGATGGTCACCCTCATAGTGGTTTCCAGATCGGAAGAGGTGATGGTGATCGAATTGTCTTTGAGTTCGAAAAGAAAATCATCCAGGATGGGCAAGGTGTTATTTGTGTTGATGACACCCAGAATGGCCTGCAGGTTTTTAAGTAATAAAGTGCTGGAGATGATAAATTTCATTGTTGTCTGTTTTAATAAAATTGTTCAAATATACGATAAAAATTTGTTATTCAACGGCACTTACTCAGCCATGGCCTGATAAGAGCCCTGAATTGTACACAGAAAACTCAGGTTATATTGTCGGGCCTGTTCTTCTTTGGTCTGAAGTCAAATTTACGCTCCTCTCCGCGAATAAGCCGTTTGATATTCTTCCGATGGGTAGCCGGGATAAAAATTGCCACCAGCAGCGAAAGCCCCAACAATCCGGGATGCCGGATGCCCATGATGAAAAAAACCACCAGCGGAAATGCCAGAGATGCCACAATGGACGCCAGCGACACGTAATGTGTCACAGCCAGAACGATCACAAAAACAAGGAGAATGAGTAATATGGCGAGGGGGAACAAGGATATCCCGACACCGGCTATGGTTCCAACCCCTTTACCGCCCTTAAACCCGACATAAATCGGAAAAACATGACCCATCACGGCAGCCAGCCCCATCCCGATCCTCACATACATCATCATCTCCATGCTCAGCCCGGGAATGGGTACCCAAACCGCCAACTGAACGGCAAGCCACCCTTTAAAAATATCGATCAGCATCACCGGGATCCCCGCCTTGTATCCCATCACCCTGATTACATTGGTGGCTCCGGCATTGCCACTCCCGTGCTGCCTTACATCGATACCATACAACAATTTGCCGATCCACACAGCCGAAGGAATGGAACCAAGTAAATAGGCCGCCAGAATTTCAAACAGGATATACAAAACAGTCATCCGCGGAAGAATTAGTTCAAATTTATTTCACGCTGCAAAGTAAAAAAAAATCCGGGTAACTATTCAGTTTCTTTATCTTGAAATTTCCTGAGGAAATCGCGTTTTTTCTTTTCCATCGCCTTGGTAACGTTAAACCCCTTCACAAGATTATTGATCCGCTTCTTCTCTGAGCCCGATTGTGCATCCTCAACAATCATGTCGTTAAAGGTAATGTCACTCGACAACGCCATCAATTGATTGTTCCTCACATTGAAAAAATACCAGTCATCGGGCGACAATTCAATGTAAATGGTAAATTCATCCCCAGTTCGTTTTTTCGAAAATTCAATGATGCCCGTGGCATTGCGGTTAATCTGGGTTTTCCCGACACTGGCGATCCCGATGTTTCCATACGAAACATAAGAACGGGTTGCAGTGTCCCATTTCATCGTAACATCTGCCAAGAAAATAGAACGCTCCAGTGCATCCGGGAATTTCTTGTACCTGCCAAGCAAAGCCTGTTCACCTTTTAAACGCTCAAAATCCTGCTTCTCAAGCATATTTTCAATGGCCATGGCATAAGGAGTCTCCATCACCTTAATCCCGGGCATGTTCACTGCCTCCAACTGTGCGCTGAATCGTTGAAGACCACGTTCGGAAAATGGAAAATTCAGTGCCATCGCACACCGTAAACGCACAGAATCGGGAATCATGAAGTAGTCGAGGAACCCGTAAGTCTCAATTTTCAGTCCGCCTGATTTCAAACTCAGGTTGAGTTTTCCTTCGCCCCGCATCCGGCAATTTACCGTATTCAACGAAAGATAATCTCCGTTTAACAAGGTGTTTTTCAACTTTTCCGGCTTTGCAATGCGAAACTCGGCAGCGGTGAGGTTGTATTCGAGCAACCCTTCAGCCGAAACAATGGTCGTATCGCTGATGCTGATTTTTCGCCTGAAAAATGAAGGACTGATCTTGCTCTCCACATTAAAAAACATCAAACCCAGGTTAACCGGATCAAATGCGGTACTTTTCAATGGGAACACGATCGGAATTTGCACATTTTCGGGATCGATGTAACTCGAGAATTTTACCCATTCAAATGTTGGTGGCAAACAATCGGAGATGGCATGAAATCCACCGGTAAACCGAAGTTTCTTTTCGGTGGCATGCAATGCAACCTGTCCCTTGAAGGCAAATTCAGGACTGAGCAGAAACCCGGCTGAATCTGAAATGTTTCCCTGTGCAACCGTTTGATGTGAAGAATCAACACTGATGCGGTCGAAATGGATTTTTTCAAGTTCACCCGTTCGTTGCCGGTAATCATAATCCCCGAAACCGGAATAGCGCTTTCGCGAGGAGATGGAGACCCCTGCATTGTAAAACTGGTGAAACCGTGTAGTCGTATTTGCAATGATGATGGCATGATAGAGGGTTTGAATAGCAGCATCCTTGAGAATGACCACCTTCCCGGAATCAGGGTAAATGGCCGCATCAGCCACCTTGATAATTTTAACGTCGCGGGCATTTATGATGTTGGTGCGCAAATTGTAAATGGCTGTGGCCGCGAAAAACTTCAACGAGTCCTGCGATGGATGCACCGAAATAAATTCGGAGCCCGTGTATGCCTGGTCGATATATTTCAACAGGCTGAGAGAATCGGGTATCTGCTTTTTCGTTTGTTCATTCGACAATAAAATCTCCTCACTGTCGATCAGCCAGTCGAAACGATCCATCGAACAGACATATTTATTGATCGGAAACTCAACTTTCGAAATTCCGACATTCGACTTGAACTCCCCTTTGCGGGCATCAAAATCAAAGTGCGTCTGATAATTCTTGGTCGAAATGGTAAGGTCGGCCAGATCATACGATTTGATCCGGAAATTCGCAATAAGGGCATCATATGTTCTGCGCTTGAATTTGAATCCCTTTGAATCCATCTCTGCATCTTTGATCCTGACTGTACCGATTCCACTCAGCAACTGCGGCGTAAGTGACAATTTGCCACTGAAAGTGGACTGGTTGTTGTACATGGCCAACTCCTTTTTGGTACTCGAAATCATCAGGGTATCACGATAGGGCAGCCAGAACTCATTGACAGAATCGCCATGAACTTCCGGAAATTCTGCCGCCCCAACCACTTCACTCATAGCCAGGGTTGTAGCCAGGGTTTTCATCGAATCAGGAAGAAAAACAAAATCCGGCGAATAAGAGGTCGAGTTCAGATATTTGAGCATCCCGCTACCGCGTAAACCCCGCTCGCTCAAATCAATCCTGGCAATAAAAGTACCTTTCCCTCCGTAAACGGGAAAGCCACCGCTGTCAGATTTTTTCTCCAGCCCAAGCGAATTGTCGGGCCGTACCCGCAGTGGCTCAACAATTTCGGGAAAAATACCGGCGGTGGTGAGCGCGCCATTAAATTTCAAGCTGTCGGTCGCTAAAACATCCAGGCTTTTTATGGTAAAAGGATTTACCTGATAGAAAAATTTATCCGGCTCATACACCCCGTTTTGAATAGATTTTTTACTCCAGTTAACGTAAGCATTGTTTTTATTATTGAAAATGGGATATTGCGGCAACATCTTCAACCCCGATTTGTTCGATGCTCCGTCAATCAGCAGGTCGCCACTCAGGTTAGTAATGGCTGTCTTTACCTTAACCAGCGGGTAGGTGCCCTTTTGAGGATCAAATACATGGCTTTTCACATAAAACAACATAGAGTCAATAAAGGGAAGATTGAGTTTGAACTGCTTGTATTCAAAGGAACAGTCGCGGGCATGAAAGTCAAAGAGACCCGCCTCCACCTTGCCACTGAATGAAAAATTGAGATCTTTCTTTAGCACCACCTCGTAATTCTTCGGATATACGTTTACCAGCTGTGAGTCGCTGAGTACAATCATGCGAACCCCCTGTATCTTCAAATCAAAGGAGTCGAGGCTCAATACCCCGTTGGCAGCATCATTCACAAATGAGTTGAAATATATTACGTCATAATCCGCTTTACCGGCTTGTGCATTTACATAATCGGTCAGCTTCTTGTTAACATGAACCGTCTTTTCATCGGAATTAAACACCAGAAATCCCCTGTTGGCCAGGTTCAGCATTTGAGCTTCCACCTGATTTGCCGGAATCTTCATATAATCGGAAAGCTCCTCCAGCTTGAAATCCACCGATTTTTTCTTGATGATGAAACTTTTAATCAGGTTCAGCGGGTTTACGTCATCAATTCCACGGAGCCTTTCAAAACGGTTATCCGAGTAGTAGCTACTTGATTCAAAAACCGCTTTGCTCTCCTTTTTCGGACCTTTCATCATCTGAAAGCTGATGAGTGGCCCCCCAACAGTCCAGTAAAGCGCTTCACAATAGATCTCAATTTTGTGATACGAATCAAACCATGGACTGAAGGTGCTTTCCCGCTCCTCCTTAACAAAAGAGAGCTCCTTCGTATTATCCATGTACTTCAATTGCATCCCCTGGTGAAAAATAGAATCATCTTCATAATAAATGGTAGCAGAGGCCATTGCCGAATTGATGCGGTCGGGTCTGATGATAAACATTTTCGATCGCGCTACCACAAAATCTTTTCCGTCCTTTTTAAAGTATAAAAAGGCATCCGCTTTATTCCCTCCCGAACCGATAATGCGGCTGCCCTCTATGGCAAAACCGCCCAGATATTCAATATTATTAAACAATGGGGATATGCTGATCCGTTTATCATAGGAGTAGAACCTGGGATAGGAGGCCTTCTCTTCTGTAACATCTGCCATCACTTTGTCAACATATCGACCGAGAAGGGCCCCCGGAAAGTATTTTTTATGTGTAAAAGTGACGGAATCGGCGGTGAATTTCGAAAATCGCATCTGAATGGTATATGGACTGAGGGTGGCGAAAATTTTCTCCGGCTCCTCCCCTGCCCGCTTCCAGTTTACCTTTCCATCCTGCCCTTTCCAAAGGTTCGTAAGCGGGTAGTACACTCCTTTGGTTTGATAAATATTCAAACTGTCATCATTTGCATAACAAACCAAATCTGCCCGCTGAAAGTCGATCAGGGGCACCGTGTCAAATAAAAAACGGTAATCAACCCTGGTAATCTTCCACCGGGTAGTTGGCGATTTAAAAACCAGATTATCAGAAAACAGGCTAATGGTTGCCTCAAGAAATCCGGTGAATTTGCGGCTGTTTTTTTCCGCGATCAGTTTCATCAGGATACCTGACCATGGCTCGAAAAGGGTTGTTGGCTGTTTACTGTTTATGAAAATGGTGAGCGCTTTGATATAATTGAAAAAATCGGGAAATGGCCGTATCTTCTTTTTAACCATCTCATTGAGCATCGCGTAGATCATCTTTTTATGCTCATCACCAAACTGCCCCTCCTCCCATTGTTTCAAAAAGTCTTTGATGAATGGGGCGATAATCTTTTTCTCATTGTCGGGCAGGTTCATGAAGATCCCATCCAGTTCAGCAACAAACTTTGTTGAATCTCCCGAAAATAAAGTTTGCTTCTGCCCATGAGAAACCAGGCAAAAGCAAACAAAAAAACAGGCCAGGAAGAACTTCCTGAAATGCATCGACAACGCTCTGCTCATTTTACAAATTTAGCTCCAACCCAATTATTATCCGATTTGTGACCGACAAAGTGCAACCCGGAACTCTCCGCGGCGGCTATGATCATATCCACATCCTGTTCATAAAAGCCACTCATCAACAAGGTTCCGCCTTCACTCAGAAATTCCGAATAAACCTGAATATCCTGCAGCAGTACATTCCGGTTAATATTGGCAATGATGAGATCGTACGAAGGCCCTGGAATGTTGGTACATGATCCACGAATGACCTCCACAGCCATGGCTTCATTTTTTTCCATGTTATCGATGGCATTGGCGTATGCCCACTCATCGTTGTCGATGGCAACCACCTGCGAAGCCTGCATTTTGTGAGCAAGAATGGCCAGTACACCCGTTCCGCATCCCATATCGAGCACCCGCTTTCCATGAAGCTCCTCTTTCATCATTAATTCCAGCATCAGTGATGTGGTTTCATGGTGCGCGGTTCCAAACGACATCCTTGGCTCGATCACGATCTCATAAGCAATGCCGGGCTGTGGAGCATGAAATGGAGCCCTTACCCGACACTTCCCGTCAATTGTTACCGGTTCATAAGCGCTCTCCCATAGCGCATTCCAGTTTTGATCGGCAATTTTCTCAAAAGAGTATCGAAGCCCATGGTTATCACTTACCTGTTGCAGGTAAGTGATAACTGGTTCCTCATGGTACATGTCCTCACGGATAAAACCCTGGATGCCCGATTCTGTTTCGGTAAAACTTTCAAAGCCCAATTCTGCCATCTGAGCGATGACAATTTCCGGGTCGAAACCGGTGAAATTGGTGACACTGATCGCGATGTAGTTCATCTTTACAAAGAGGTTACAATTTGCAGAAACTCTTCCGTTTTCAGCGATGCCCCCCCAATCAAACCGCCATCAACATCGGGTTGTTCGAAAAGTTCGCGGGCATTCTTGCCATTGCAGCTCCCGCCATAAAGGATGGTGATTTCGTTTGCCGTTGCACCGTCATACCGGGCAGCAATCAAGCCCCTGATATAGGCATGCATCTCCTGGGCCTGTTCTTTTGTGGCCCTTACTCCTGTGCCAATCGCCCAAACAGGCTCATAGGCAATCACTACCTCCTGAAAAGCTTCCTGGGTCAGATGAAACAACGATTCAGCAAGTTGTTTTTGAACCACCTCAAAGTGCTGGTTGGCCTCCCGCTCGGGCAGTACCTCACCGCAACAGAAAATCGGACGAATGCCGTGTTTCAGCAATGCATCTGCCTTGCGCTTAAGGAACTCAGTTGTTTCGTGAAAATACTTACGACGCTCCGAATGGCCGATGATGCAGTAACTCACATTCAAATCTTTCAACATCAGCGGACTAATCTCGCCGGTGAATGCGCCTGAGTCCTCAGGATAAATATTCTGTGCACCAACTTTAAAATTGGATTCAAATGCCACATCCGTGGCCATCTCCAGATACAACGCCGGCGGACATAACACCACCTCTGCATCTTTCAGATCCACCTCGTCAAGCGCATCGGCAATGTCTGTGATTAATGTTTCAGCCTCGGAGAATGTTTTATTCATTTTCCAATTTCCTGCTACGATTTGTTTTCTCATTGTTTTTTTTATTTTGGTGAAATTTTAGTTACCCGTTTATCTTGTTCTTACTGCAACCTGATCCTCGGATCAAGCAGCCCGTAAACAATATCCACAAAGAAATTAATCATGATCAAAATGATAGAGATAAATAGTACGGCGCCCATCACCACCGGAAAATCATATTTGTCGAGGGCGTTTACAATCACCACACCGATTCCCTTCCAGTCGAAAACAAACTCCACGAAAACGGCTCCCGCAAGCAGGGAGGCAAGCCAGCCCGAGATAGCCGTAACCACAGGATTCAGGGCATTTTTCAATGCATGTTTTAAAATCACCCGCAATTTGCTCAACCCCTTGGCCCGGGCAGTGCGAATGTAATCCTGTGTCATCACTTCGAGCAGCGAATTCCGGGTCAGTTCAACGATTATGGCAAGCGGACGGATTCCAAGGGTGATGGCTGGCAGGATCAGGTTTTTGAGATCGGGAAAAATGCCTCGTCCAAAATCATCAACCCCGTAAAGACTTCCCGACATGTTTAATCCGGTAAAACGGACCAGCACGAAAGCAAAAATCCAGGCATTCAGTATAGCCACAAAAAATGATGGCAACGACATCCCCAGAACGGAAAAAACCAGAGCAGCCCGGTCGATAATACTATTTTTGTAAATGGCACAAACAATCCCGGTAGCAATTCCGATCACAATGGCAAAAGCCATCGCAACCAGGGCAAGGATGATGGTATTGACAAACCCTTCGGCCAGAATGTCGGAAACATTGCGTTTCGACTGATACGACCTTCGCAGGTATGGCTCTTTCAATACCAGTGATGAATTTCCTATTGAAAGCAAATGAAGCGTATGCCCATATTTTGCAGCGTCGAGAAACCAGAAACTCTCCGGCTGAACAGTGTTGTGCAGAGAAACAGGGGAAAGATCGTTCAGATAATTTAAAAACTGCATCATCAATGGCTTATCACGGCCAAGATCCTTGTTGATGGCAACCACCGAAGCGCTGTCGGCCCGCTGTCCGAGCATCATACGGGCCGGATCACCAGGAAGCACATTGAACAAAAAAAAGACCACCACTATCACCCCGAAGAGAACCAGAATGCCGTACCAGAAGCGTTTTAGAATGAATGGGAACATAGGGATAATCAAAAATCGTAAATATGGTCATTTCTATTTGACTGAGTACTTCTGTTTCACCTCCTCGTATGTCGGGAAGTCTCTGAATCCCCATTTACCCAGCACCTCGCCATCTTTTATCAGGATCAGGCCCGGATTCGACCGAACCATGGTTTTCAGCACCACATCATCGGCATTGTAAAAATCAAAAGCGGTTCCATGATCCATCCTGAATTTGTTAATCTCAGCAGGTAATGAATTTGTCAAACATATAAACGAATAGCCATCCATCATCGCTTTTTTATAAAGCGGCAGAATTTTATTGAATCCATCCCGGTCGGCTTTACTCAGGTCATATGAAACCAGAATAAACTGATAATCGGGATTATCCAGAACACTGGAGGTGAAATCGGCACCATGCTGGTCTTCCACCCGAAGCACCATCCCCTGGTTGGAATTGGGGTCAATTACCCTTTGGCTTTTGAAAATCCAGTCGGCCAGCCAAACAGAATCATTCCAGGGATAATTTGGTGAGACATATTCTTTTTCTTCACCGGTTTTCTTATTCTTGTAGGTTACATAAAAGGTTACCGGTAATGCTTCGGTTTTGTTGACCCGGTTTCCCACTTTCCAGGCCATAAAATCGATTAAAGGCAGATGCCTGTAGCATTGCACCGATAAAGTAGTAAAAGCCAAAACTGTCAATCCCAGCAATGCAAAATCACCCCGGGCCGCGAAGATACTTCTATACTTGTTTCGCCAGAAAAAAATGGGTACAACAAAAGCCATCAGAATGACATTCTTGATAAAAGTTTGAACGTTGGTGAGCTTCAGTGCATCACCAAAGCATCCGCAATCGGGGACAATATTATAAACGGCATCAAAAAAAGTCAATACTGTAAAAAAAATCATCATGGGTAACAACAGCCATGACGTTTTCCGGATCCAAAGATTGAACAACATGCTGATGCCCAGAGAGAATTCGATCACACATAGGATAATAGTCAGGTATAGACTGAACGACATGAACCAGGGAATGCTGAATGCAAGAAAATAATCGTCCATTCGGTAAACAGTTCCCATTGGGTCAATTCCTTTGACAAACCCGGAGTAGATGAAGACGAGCCCGACAAGGACCCTGAAGATAGTTCTGAGAATTTTCATATGATAAGAATAGTGCTAGGGATATCAGTTGCTAAAATTAAGAAATTTTCGCGGTTTGGGAGGTGTTTTATTGAATGATTTTAACAAAGAATTAACAGGTGGATTGTTTAATTCGCTATTTTTGAATTGAATTGAGGAATATTATTAATATTATTACCCTTCTCTTTTTAAATAGCGTAACTTTGTTGTTACATGAAAAAACTCCTGACACTGTTTTTTGCAACAATTCTGGGTTGCTTTCTGTTTGCGCCGGATGCGGAGGCTCAAACCACAAAAACCGTGGGTGGAACCGGAGCTAATTATGCAACCCTGAAAGTTGCTTTTGATGCCATCAATGCTGGCACGATTACCGGTGCAATCACCCTCCAAATCACCGGCAATACAACCGAAACTGCCTCAGCATCGCTGAATGCAAGCGGCTCTGGCAGTGCTGTTTACTCTTCTATAACGATCTACCCTACAGCCACAGGAAAAACCATCTCCGGAAATTTAGCCACCCCTCTCATTAATCTGAATGGTTCTGATAATGTAACCATCGATGGCAGGGTAAATGCAACGGGTTCAGTTAAAGACCTGACTATTTCAAACACCAGCACCTCTAACACCAGCGGCACTTCGGCCATCCGACTGATCAATTCTGCACAAAATAACATCATTCGATATTGCCAGTTAAAAAGCGCCGAAACAAATGCTGCCGGCGCGGTCATTTTTTTCTCCACTTCATCATCAGGCGCCGGCAACGACGGAAACACCATTGATAACAACAACATCACCGGCAATTCAGCCGGACGGCCGCGGAATGGCATCTATTCAATTGGCTCCTCGGGACGAGAAAACAGTGGAAACATTATATCCAACAACAATATTTTTGACTTCATCAAAGCAGCCAATAATTCTTATGGAATAAACCTGGAATCATATTCAACCCAATGGAATATCACAGGCAACAGTTTTTATGAATCAACCGTTTTTGCGCCCGTGTCATTTTCAGCGGCAGTTTTTGGTGGAATCCGCATCGTTAATCCAACAGGCAGCGGGTTCAATATCGAGAACAACTTTATCGGAGGAAGCGAAAATATGTGCGGGGGCAACCCTTTTATTGTTAATCTGACCTCCGCCACGCTCTTTTATGGAATATATATAAATGTATCAACCACCACCGTCAGTTCCATTCAACAAAATACGATTCAAAATTTTCAATGGAAAACATGGGGAAGCACCCCGTGGTATGGAATTTATGTCATAACCGGGAAGGTTGATATTGGAACTATAGCAGGTAACATGCTGGGTTCAGCCACCGGAACCGGCTCTGTTACGATCGAAAATACCAATGAAAACTGCATCTCCTATGGCTTGTACATCGATGGAACCGGTCAGGTGAATGTGCATAACAACGCAATAGGTTCATTTACAATCATAAATCTGACCTCAAAATCACACGATTTTTATGCAATCTACCGGAAAGGCGGAGGCTCAACCACTATTCTGAATAACCTGATCGGCAGTTTTACCACCCCAAACAGCATAAATTTAAGCGCCACCTCCGGGAATCCTCAATCTGCTTATGGAATTTATAACGCCGCATCAGGAACCATAAACCTGAGCAACAATACCATTTCCAATCTCACAAATGCATTTGCCGGAACATCTACAAATACACAAACCGCAGGCATTATAACCACCGCAGGCACAAACACCATCAGCAACAATACGATAACCAACATATCCACTGCCAGCCCTCAATCCAATTACTCGGTCACTGCCTCCATTGTCGGAATATCGCAGAGAAGCACCGCTGCAGGGCAAACCATCACAGGCAACTCCATCTCCAATTTAATCAACACCAATACAGTATCAACTTTTGAGGGCGGGGTTATCGGATTGTATTACAACGGACCCGGTTCAGGTTCCAACAACATTTCAAATAATTACATATTTAATTTGTCGGTTTCATCAAATTCTGTCAGTTCCAGAATTTATGGTATGCAGATAGCCGCCGGCAGCAGTACCTTTTTTAACAACATAATCAGTTTGGGAAATGGCATCACCAGCGGAAATTACATTTTCGGCATTTCCGATGATGGCTCAAACGCAAACAACCTGTATTTCAATACGGTGTATATTGCAGGAAATAGTCCGGGAACCACCTCCCCTACCTTTGCCATGATCAGCACAAACAACAATACACGGAATTACCGAAACAATGTCTTCAGCAATGCCCGGTCGGGTGGAGCTGCCGGCAGCCACTATGCAATTTGTCTCAATTCAAAAACCAACCTGACCATCAATTACAACGACTATTATGTTTCGGGAGTCGGCGGTGTTCTGGGCGGCGATGGAACCATTTGGTACCGTGAAAACAAAACAACCCTGGCTGAGTGGAAAACTTTTACCGCTCAGGATGCCAACAGTCTGGGGGTTGATCCCGCATTTGCCGCACCGGGGGGAACCCTGGCAACCGGTTTTATCCCTTCCACCATTCTTGCAGGATTATCAATAGGTACAATATTAACAGATTACGCCGGAAATACCAGGGCAGTGCCACCCTCCATGGGAGCCCTCGAACGCATGATGATCAACAAATGGAAAGGAACTCTGAGCACCGACTGGAATACTGCAGCCAACTGGACCGGAAATGTCATCCCGGCGATCGATGCCGATATCACATTCGATGATGCTCCCGTTAACAATTGCCTGCTGGATCAAAACCGGTCGGTAACAAGCATTATCAATGCCCAGTCTGCCTACAGAATGGTGACCAATGGGTTTAAACTTACCATCAAAGGGACACTTAATTTTACCAATGGCGCTCAAATTGATGCTTCGGCTGTCAATTCAACCCTCGAATTTGCAGGCAATACTCCCCAAACCATCCCCGCTGGCGCTCTTTATAATAATGAGGTATATATCATTTCGGTAAACAATGTCACCAATGTCACCTTAAATGGCACCCTGAAGTTGTTAAACATCATTCTTGCTGCCTCCGGGCGACTTGATGCGTTCGCCGCTTCCCCTTCCGTTATTTATGGTGGCACCACTCAGCAAATCATTAACAGCGAACAGTTTATCGACGACAAGGTATTTAACCTCACCATCGACAACAGCAGCGGTGTTATCTTGAATGCAAACTTTGCCGTGAGCAACAACCTTGTTATCAACACCGGGAAAATGTTTTCAATTGCATCGGGTAAAACACTCAACGTTGGGGGCACAATTGACAATGCCGCTGGAAACGCGGGGTTTGTTCTCTCTTCAGATGTAAATGGAACAGCAGCCCTTTTACACAATACAAACAATGTGCCTGCCACCGTTCAACGCTATATCAGCGGAGCAGTTGAAGCATGGCATTTTCTTTCAACCCCGGTGAGCGGTCAGAATATCGGAGCAAATCAGGGGGCCAGCGACTCCTGGTTACCCTCGGGCACTTACGGCAATGGTACCGGATACGATTTATATGTTTGGAATGAACCCACCAATTGCTGGATTTATAAGCTTAACACTACCACCCCGGTAAATTGGAACACTGTTCATCCGGGAACTGATTTTATGGCAGGCCGCGGGTACCTCTATTCGCTGCAGGCCGCCAATCCGACCAAAACCTTTACCGGAAACCTGAACAACGGTGCGGTTACATACGCCCTCACAAGTGCAGGAGCCGACCTTAATCTGAAAGGGTTCATCCTGGTTGGAAATCCCTACCCCTCTTCCATCGACTGGTGTGCCCCCGCCGGATGGACCCGAACCAGCCTGGTTAACGCTGGCGGAGGGTATGATATGTGGATCTGGAACCCGCACGCAAACAATTATGGCGTGTATAATTCAACCGATGGCGATGGGATCGGCACCAATTCAGCACAACGATACCTCGCGCCGATGCAGGGGTACTTTGTGAGAGCGGCGAATGCAGGCAACCTGGGAATGGCCAACGAAATTCGTGTTCCCGATAGTGCAAATTGGTTTAAAAACACCCTGCCTGATGAAAACAGGATCAGCCTTTGTGTTAAATCAGATGCCGGTTATGGGTTTGATGAAATTCGTCTCGACTTCGGATATCCGGTAAATGAAAACGGCGCTTTAAAACTCTTCAGCGCGGTATTGAGCGCCCCCGGATTGTACATGACGAACCAGTCTGAAAAATTGTCTGTCCGGTATTTTACAACCACCGACCACAATCCGGTAGTGCCGGTGAGTTTTACCCCCGGAGTGGATGGAGATTTCACCATCACCGGCGTTTTTGACCAAACTAGGTTCACTACCGTCATGCTGGAGGATCGAAAAACACAATACATCCACAATCTCTCAGCTTCAAACACACATCATTTTACCGCTTCAACCACCGATGATGCCGATCGTTTCATCCTTTATACAGGCCCTGATAAAAATCATCCCTACAACAATCTCCCTGGAAGGATTTATACTGATGGTTCACATCTGATTATTGATCTCGTGCTGGTTCCGGAGGAAACAGATGCTTTTGTGTATGATCTAACCGGAAGGTTGTTGCTACAGAAAACCCTACAAGGCGAAATCCGGCACATACTGCCTTTTAACGCCGAAGCCCAGTTGCTGGTCGTGCATCTGAAAAATTCGTCTGGCAAACTATGTCGGAAATTATTATGGGGAATGAACAATCACTGAAATAGATGATGGCGCAGCGATTTCTATTCCCGAAACAAATCACCCTGACACATGTAAAAGATGTGAGACTTTTTTTACCATTTTGAGAATATTTATCATCAAATACAATAAGTTCACCATTGCATAATATTGAATATCAATTAACTTAGACATACAAAATTACATAGCACAATTTTTGTTGCATTGAAATTTTGCATTTTTTTTATGAAAAAAAATCATACTCTACTCTTCATTGCGATCCTGGGGTGCTTTATTTTCACACTACAGGTGTCGGCACAAACCATTCGAACAGTTGGTGGTACAGGCGCCAACTACCAAACATTGAAAATTGCCTTTGATGCAATAAACAGTGGGTCTGTCACAGGGGCAATAACCTTGCAAATAACGGGCAGTACTACCGAAACTTCTTCGGCATTATTATATCAGAGTGGTTATGGAGGGGTGTCAAACTATTCCAGCCTTACCATTTATCCGACAGTCGCAGGGCTTACAATTGGTGGAAATCTTGCAGCTCCGCTTATCGATCTGAACGGAGCCGATCATGTGACCATCGATG
>DYQT01000061.1 GCA_020719165.1 Draconibacterium orientale
CAATAATTTTAATAATCAAATAATGCTAAAACTCAAATTGTTCGGACACGTATGAGTTGAAATATGACATATATCTCGATAATTACAATACCACCAGCATGAATACCCTGGCCGTAGAGATATGGAACGGAACCACCTGGTCGGTGCTGAAAACCTATGACAACCAGGGTGGCAGTATCCCATGGACCAGCGAAGTGATCGACATCACGAACGTTGCCAGCCATGATTTCAAGTTGCGTTTTCATACCAGCGGTCAGGATAGCTTCAGCATCAACAGCTGGAATATTGATAACATCAGTGTTGTAGCAAAAGATTCCCCTTCGCCACCCGAATGTCTTCTCGGCTATACCTTTTATCTCAACGGCATACTGGCTCTTTTCACGACCGACACCAGCTACCATATTCCTCCCCAGCAGGTGATTTACGGACAAAAATACCAGGGCTGTGTGCGGGCTGTTTATACCGGCGGAAATTCTGCGGCTGTTTGCGATTCTTTCAACTGCAAGTATCTATATCCGCCCAAAAATCTCACAGTTTTACCCCTTGAATGTGCGACTTCCCTCACCTGGGAAAAGCCGGATGACCCGGTTGCCATCAGCGCTTTGACCGGTTACGATATTTACCGGAATTGGGTGTTTATTCACAGCAATACCCATCCCGATTCGCTGGGTTATGATGATCTTAACCTCGATCCGGGAAGCTACCTTTATGCTGTCGTGGCTAAATATGACCTTGGTGTTTATGGATTTCCCGGCCAGGTTGGTGAATCACTTCCACTGGCCGATACCGGTGCGGTAACCGTGCTTTGTGGTTTTCCGGTGCCTTTCCATGAGGGGTGGGACCAGGGAAATTTCAGTTTTCATGCGTGGACCTTCCAACCTGATCAGGGAAACTGGGGCATCAGCAACTTTTTGAAGAGCAATGCGCCCTTTGCCGATTTCCACTGGCAGCCGATAAGGACCAATTACAGTTTTGCCCTGGAAAGCGATGCCATCAATGCCTTTAGCTGGCAATGCGCAACATTGTGGCTCGACCTTGATTATAAACTTATCGACCACAATGCAACAGGCAATGAAACACTGAATGTTGAAGCCTGGTACAACAATGGCTGGCATGTCTTAAAGACCTTGCCGAACAATGGATCTGTGGATTGGACCACCCTTCACCTGGACATTTCTGCGGCATCAGGCAAGGGATTAAAAATCAGATTTGTTGCATACGGTGTAAATTCGGGTGATATCCTGCACTGGTACATCGACAACATCAATGTTTTCGGTATTTGTCTGTCTCCTTCAGCCCTGAATTACGCCATGAACGGGCAGTTGGTGAACCTTTACTGGGAGGCACCGGCATGTATCGGCTCATCAGGGCCTGCCGGCTATAATGTGTATCGAACCGATTCTACGGGCACACCTCCATTTGCATTGCGAAATCCGGGTCTAATCACCGGAACAGTCTTTTCCGATGATACCGGCCCCGGATCCGGAGGAATGTATTACTATTTTGTCACTGCTGTTTTCACCGATCCTGTTACCCTTGTGCCGCTTTGTGAATCTACAACAGACACCATTGTGATCAGTACTGTGGGGACTTCGGAGCACGGAACCAGCGGCCCGCGGGTTTTTCCGAACCCGGCAAGCGGGTCAATCCAGGTAAAATCAGACCTGAAAATCGAATTCCTTGAAATGTTTGATTACAGTGGAAAACCTTTGTTCACGCTTAACAAACCTGATGCTTTCAACCTCCTCCTGGATGTCTCATTTTATCCTTCGGGCATTTACTTTATCAGGATATCGGATCAGCAGGTAACAAAAATCATCAAGGTTATTGTTGCCCGTTGAGACCAGAGTATGGCTTTTTATAAAACACAACGCCAACCCGTTCAATATGGTCAATCAAATCGGTATTCCCGATTTGGTGATAAATCGATAGATCAATCGTGTAAGGAAGGAGTAACTCATCCAACTCCATGCTAATTTTATTGACGATTGACAGATTAACATCAGCTCCTTTTAATGTAAGGTCAATGTCTGAACCTGGTTTGAATTTTCCGTTTGCCCTCGAACCAAATAAAATGGTTTCTTCTACCTCGGGAAACATGGTAAAAACGTTTCGAATCTTTTGAATTGTATTTTCATTCAACCCGTAAGTCATTGTATTTCTTCAAATAAATCAACCTGACCTGTCAATAATTTCTGCATGGTTTTTTGCAGGTCTTTGAATAAAAAAAAGTAAACTGACAGGATGGCGGCAGTAATTTCTGCAGCAGTCTCTTCATTGTAAGTGTGCGAAGTTTTCTTGCGGCTCTCGATCATTTTCATCCAGTTTTCACCATCAGTAATCAATCCCCGGTTAAATGCCATGCGAAATGCATCGCGGCTACCTTGAATTTCGGTAGCGCCCTGATATTCATAATAATCCTTGATGAGGTTCCAGGACAATTCGAAATTATATTCAAATGCCTGGATCATTCCCTGCATTTCCAATTCATTAAGTTCGGCGCCCTTCCTGATGAATTTTTCAAGCTGGGAAAGTGCTTTTGAAAAATTTGAAAATCGTTGTTTCCACCGAATATCTTTATTCTCTTCCATTTTGATTGATGACAGCCTAATTGCAAAGATAGAAACAAGTCTTCGTTAATAGTACATTCCTGCGAATTTCAGCGTGAAAAATTTGTAATTTCGCCAATATTGAATCTGCCGAATGATCCCGCGCGATACCATCGATACCATCATCCAGACTGCCCGCATTGAAGAGGTGGTGGGAGATTATGTCACCCTGCGCCGCCGCGGGGTGAACCAGCTTGGTTTATGCCCGTTTCACAACGAAAAAACACCCTCCTTCACCGTTTCCCCTGCGAAAGGAATTTACAAGTGCTTTGGCTGTGGAAAAGCCGGAAATTCGGTCAATTTCATCATGGAGCACGAACACTACTCCTATCCCGAGGCGCTGAAATACCTGGCAAGAAAATACAACATCGAGATTGAAGAGGAGGAACAAACTCCCGAACAGCTTCAGGAACTCAATGAAAAAGAGAGCCTTTACAATCTCAACCTGTTTGCTCAGCAGTATTTCTCAAAAAGGCTGCTCGAATCGGAAGAGGGAAAGGCCATCGGGTTAAGCTATTTTAAAGAGCGCGGGATGCGCGAGGATATGGTGACTCGATTCCAGCTGGGGTTCAGCCCCGGAAAATGGAATGCCTTTTCGGAACATGCCATCCAACAAGGATATAAGAAGGAGTTTCTGGTAAAAACAGGCCTGTCGATCGAAAAGGAGAATCGCCTGTACGATCGTTTCCATGGCCGGGTCATGTTTCCGATCCATGGCCCGTCAGGGCGGGTAATCGGTTTTGGCGGACGTATTCTGGGTGGAGATAAAACACAGGCAAAGTATGTCAATTCCCCCGAATCGGAGATCTACAACAAAAGTAAAACCCTTTACGGGATCTATTTTGCAAAAAACGCCATCATTTCAAAAAACAGTTGCCTCCTGGTGGAGGGTTACACCGATGTGATCTCCATGCACCAGGCCGGCATCGAAAACGTGGTAGCGTCGTCGGGAACCTCACTCACGCATGAACAGGTGCGCATGATCCAGCGCTACACGTCAAACATTTCCATTCTTTATGATGGCGACCCGGCAGGTATCAAAGCCTCCTTCCGCGGAATCGACATGATCGTGGAACAGGGAATGAATGTGAAAATCGTTTTGTTCCCCGATGGTGAAGATCCTGATTCATACGCCCGCAAGCACCATCCATCGGAGGTGGAGTCGTTCATTGCCGCCAATTCCGTCAACTTCATCCTCTTCAAAACCCGTCTTCTCCTGGCTGAAACACAAAACGATCCGATTAAAAAAGCAGCCCTGATCAAAGAAATTGTGAACACCATCGCACTCATCCCCGATGGAATTTCACGCTCGCTCTATGTCAAGGAGTGTTCCGGTTTGATGAATATCCCGGAACAGGCTCTCATGACAGAACTCAATAAAATTCTGCGTGCCAGGTTTAAAAAGAGCTCTCCGGAACAGGCCGGCGAAATGGAAGCAATTCCAACAGAACAACCTGTTTCAGAACCACAAATCAACCTTGATCCCGACTCTGCCGAATTCCAGGAAAAAGAGATCATCCGGATGTTGTTGCTTTATGGACAAGAGGTGATTCAGATAAAATTAAATCCTTCCGACGAGGAAGAGGTTCCGGTTGGGGTGGCCGATTACGTGGTGCATGATATAACCCACGATGAGATGACATTTGAAAATACACTGTTCAAATCCATTTTTGACGAATATGTTCGTGGCGTTGAAAACGATTCCATCCCCGACCGCACCGCATTTCTTTCCCATCAAAACCAGGAAATTTCGTTCCTGGCGGTAAACCTCGTATTTACTCCCTATGAACTCAGCGAAAACTGGTTAAAGAACAACATCATGGTTACCACCGAGGAAACCCGGTTGCAGATGCATGTCATGCTGGCCCTTCATGCCTTCAAGGCAAGAAAATTAGATAAGATGATGACCGAAACCAGGAAAAAATTGTCTGATGCAGCAACACCGGAAGAACAGTCTGTTTTGATGAAAACCTTTCAGGAGCTGAAAAAGCAAAGCATCCAAATCAACAAAGACGGGCTTGGGCGAATCATCACCCGCTAAAATAACTGTTATTTTCCTGTTACAAATATGAGCTGGCGGTACCATGGATTGTTCCAGTAATCCATCAAAATTTTAAAATCTTCGTACACCGTTATGGGGAAAAGCCGGTCGCTGAATTTCAATTGTCGCCTTACTGTCACCTTCCCGTTATTCTCTTTAACCTCCCACAAAAAAGTTCCGGCCTTATTGCTGATCGCCAGTTTTTTCGCCGGGGTAAACAAACTGAACGACGATGGCAATGTGATGGTATAGGAATAACTTTCATCGGCCATGGATGGAATTTCATACGGAGTTTCGCGCTTACCCGAAAGTGTTTTGATTCCCCAGCCATCAATTCCTGAAGTGGCTGCCGGAAGATTGAAATAATAGTAGTTGGAATCCTTCCTGAAGGGCCTATCGCTTTGTGCAATATAGGTCTGGGTTCCGTTCTCTGTATTGAGTGTGCTGACCTTCAGATGGCTGGTGTCATTCCCGATCAAACCACCGGTAATTGAATTTTTCATCTTTTTCTTGTCCCGCTGCAGGCCGGCAAACGGATATGCACCACCATCCATGTAAATCGAAACCTCCCCGGTTAGCTTTGGATCGGATGACACAATAAAATTTCCCTGAACTTTAACCACTTGCCCGGGTGTTTCCGCTTTAACAACCGTTAACTTCCCGGCGGGATCCAATGCCACAAATGAGCGACCCGGCTGGTTTAATTTCAGGTTGACTGAATTCAATGAGGTAACGGAGAAATACCATGTTCCACGCTCCTTATCATCAATTTTTACCGCAAAATCTTCGATATCGGCCAGCGTTGCAACTTTATCATCCATAAAAGCTGTTCTGACAATTGCCACTACCCGTGCATCGATACCGGCATGCTTTAGCATGGCCGTGAGCAATACGGCTTTTTCAACAGCGGTTCCGCCGCCACTATTCCAGGTTTGTTCGGGGGTGCGGCATTGAAATAATGCGTATCGCAACGGGATTGGATATAATCGCAAATCATTGACCGCAATTTCCTGAATTTTCAGCGCGATATCAAATTTATCGTTGTTTCCGGTCACAATAGCGTTTACATCCTTTTTAGTACGATCGGGCAATACATAATTAAAGGCAGGTTGGTTTGACAGAAAAGAGAATACTTCGTTCCGTTTATCGGAGGTGCTGAATAAAAGTCGCGGATAGCTTCCATTGATCCCCTGCTGAGCCTCTTCGGCTGAAATGGCGGAAATGTTCGAAAACTTCCAGCTGAAAATCTGAAAATTTCCGTCTGAACTTTTTTCCGGTTGTGCATCTCCGTTGAAAAGGTGATAAAAGAGATTTTGTCCGGCAGGAATCCGCACCCTGATCTCAAGATTGCTTACCGGTTCATTTTCGGCAAGCAGTTCATTCCCCATTAAAACCGGGAAAACTCCCTTTTCAGTGTGGAGCTGGTAATCGAGGAAAATGGTGGCATTGCGTTCGAGCCCTGTGTGCGTGATAACCATTTCGCGCAAAGCATTGTATGCAGGAGCATTGGCGGCAAAACCAGGCAACACCTCATTAAAAGCATTCTGCGGGGCAACAATTTTTTTCCCGTCGGCCATCAGGGTATATGCCTCCTTGATATTCAATTTCTGATAGGCAGGATTGTAAATGATAAAAGTTTCACCGTAGAGATTATGAAACGCCCTGTATGTGAAAAGCTTTTGTTGTTTTATGTAACGATAATCCACACTCCCGTCAGGATTCAGGGTGTATTCTTTAATCAGCGTCTGGTAGCCAGCATCGTATTTTTCATCCTGTGCTTTGGTTTGCGTGGAGAAAAGAGCAGCGGCGACAATCAAAATAATAAGCGGAAAATATGTTTTCATGTACGAAATGTGTTTTGATGAACCTATGTTTATAATTCAATGATAACAGGTTGTTCGGCAAATTTGTTCTGCGCTTCAACTGCTGCTTTAAATTCAGGCCAGTCCTGAGGTTCATACTGTCTTTTACCAAAAACCGAAGTTCCCGAAAAAATGACAGCTCCGTTGGCGTGGGAATAATTTCCCCGGTAGGAAACGATATCGCCTGATTTTTCAACCGGTTCAGGAATGCGGGAAATTTTATTATTTTCGGGCAGTGTGATTGTTTCATTGATTTCAACTTTTCTTGAACAACGGTCCCTGAAGGGATATTTGCGTTCTTTTGTTCCGGTTTCAAACGAAAGCTGACCCTGAAATTGCCTGAAAATTCCCCCCTGCCGATAGCGGGGTGAACATCAACTTATTTCCGGAAACGAGCGCAAATTCGGGAATGGAATAATCAATGGCTACCCAAATGTTGTAATTCAGGTAATCTGCCGGATCGGTATATTTAACCTGTGTAATTTTTGCCTGTGGCCACACCCGGAGCAACTCCCGCTCAACATTCTGGTACCAGGTTGTGCGGCCCGAATATTTGAATAATCCGCGAATGGCCGCATCCGACTGACCCTCGCCCGTGATGGTAATACGTCCGTTCAGCGTGCCGTTGGCCTGAAGCCTGGCAACTCCGTCAATTTTAACATAATGGTTTTCAGGATTCGAAACCGGAGTGGTTGCCAGGTCGGCACCTTCGGGAACCCCCATCAGATATTGCTGCTGCTGCTCGGCGCTCGACCATAATTCACGCACAAAAGGCACCCAGGTAGGATCGAGCAGGTGATATTTACCGTCGCGCAATTTGACAACCGTAACACAATGGTTGAACTGATCGGCCGGAATGTAATCAATGCGTGAACCGGCCATGGTCATGGCAGGATATGATTGAAAACCAGCCGCCCGCAACATGGTTATGAGCATGCCGGCTTTGTCTTTGCACACACCGCAACGGTCGGCGAAAGTCATGGATCCCTTATGAAGGGTAAACCCCTCTCCGCACCCCATGGAGATGCCAGAATAGCGCACTTCATCGGCACACCAGTGGGTAAGCCGCGCAACGGAATCCATTTCATTGGTTGCACCCCGTAAAATCTCGTTTACCTTATCTTTGATCTCCCTGTCGGGCGTAAAACTGCCAAAATCCTCATTCACCTTATAAAACCATGTAGATTTCTGGTTCCATCCATCGGTGGTAGAAACCAATAATTTGGGCGCAACGTCCACCATGGCCACCATCCGGGGTTCTGTTTTAAGCGGAAGGATATCCTTTTTGCTAAAGGTGTACACAATTTTGCCACCCTCAAACCAACACGATGATTGCGCCTCTCCGTTGTAAAACTGGTATTGAAGTGGCTTATCCTTTGGAACAGTGACCCGGTACACTTTACTTTTTATCGGGTTAGAACCAAAAAACTCTACAATATCATAGAATTGCCCTTTCATTGGCGGAATATACTTGTCGTCATCGTCGACAGCCAGCAGCGCATAGGTAAATCCTTTGCGAAACATGATCATCTCTACCGCATCGCCCGGTTCAAGCTTCCCGATTTCGAGCATTTTTTCTCTGGCGCCCCAATAAATTGCGCGTGCCGGGGCCGGATAGTCCATTGCCTTCTGAACATCGAGTTCAATAATCTGTCCATCATTCTTGTAAATAACGGCTTTTCTGATCTCGACAAAAGCCGACAAGGGATCATAGCCATATTTTACAATGCCAAGATCAACCGCTCCATGGTTGTTCAACACCTTTGTGAGGGTGTGATTCACCACATAGGTAAGCCCTGTCTCCTGCATGTCAACAAGTGTACTGTCAAATATAACCAACTGGTCATAATTGGGATACGATTTGGCATTCCCGGCTTTATTTATCAAATCACCAAACGGCTGTGCAGAGATACCGGTAATGAAAACTAATTGTAAAAAGAGCAACAGATTTTTTTTCATAGTGTTCTGTATAAAATTTGATTAAAACAGGAAATCGTCATACCTGAACTTCTGATTTTTTAACTGTTGTAGAAATCGGTGATATCAAAAAAGGTTTGGTGAAGCGCGGGTCTCCCTTTAAACATCACCACCTTAACATGCGTTTCTACATGTTTCATTTGTTTGTCGCGGATAAAAACCCTGATGCGGTTGTTCTGGGGAAATACTTCACCCTTCAACCGTGACTGCGATTGAGCGATGACCTTCACCTGATCCTCAGGATGCAGTAAATTCAAAATATCGATGATCGAAAAAGATAAAAAATCTTCCAGCGGATATCCAAATATTTCAGCCGTTCTTTTGTTGGCAAAAACAAATTTTTCATCCTGCATGATGGTGAGGCCCAGCAGTGAATTATCCACGATGGTTTGATACATGGTCATGAGTTCAATGTTTTCCTGCGAACTCTTTTCCAGCAAGGCTTCGAGATCCTTTTGGTATAATGTATTTTCAATTTCGAGGTTCCGCTGATAAGCGGCTATTTCAATGGTCATCTTGGTCTGCTCCATATCGATCGGCTTCAGAAGGTATCCAAAAGGTTTTATTTTAAACGACCGTTCATATATCTCTTTTGAACTCTGTCCGGTAAGAAAGATAATCGCACAATTGAATTTTTCATTGATCAGTTTGGCCGTTTCAATACCATCGAGATCACCACGCAGGTGAATGTCCATTAACACGATCTCCGGCTCTTTTCCCAACCTCGAAAGTTCTGCAATCTCTTCAAGACATGATTCACCACGAATGGATGATCCCGATATTTCATACCCGAACTGTCGGAGCTGAGATTTCAGACTTGCCGATATAAGCAACTCATCTTCTACAATATATATACTGATAGGACTCATATTATATCAAGGTTTTGAACTGATCATTTTTAGCAGATTTATCTCTTGTTCATCCAGAAGACGCCAATTGCCGCGCGGTAAATTCTTTTTGGTAAGCCCGGCATAATAAACACGATCAAGCCGTAGAACCTTATATTCAAAATGTTCAAAAATCCGCCTGACAATGCGGTTTTGTCCTGAATGCAATTCAATACCAATCTGTTTTTTGTCCTTTCCGTCGCCGATGTATTCAATGGCATCAACCTGAATTAACTCATTGTCAAGCTTAAAACCTTCCGTTATCTTTAAAAAATCGGCCCGCGCCAGATTTTTGTCAATTTCTACATGATATATTTTCTTGATTCCATACCTTGGATGGGTCAGTTTTTTAGCAATTGTTCCATCGTTGGTAAAAAGCAGCAATCCCGTGGTGTTCCGGTCGAGCCGCCCTACCGGATAAATGCGCTCTTTGCAGGCGCCGGCCACGAGACTCATCACGGTTTTACGTTTTTCAGGATCATCAACCGTGGTGATATAACCTTTTGGTTTGTTCAGCAAAACGTATCTTGGTTTTTCCCGGTTGATCGTTTGATCGCCATATTGTACTTTATCACCCGGCCCCACTTTTGTGCCCAGTTCGGTCACAATAATCCCGTTTACAGATACCGCGCCAGCCTCGATCAACCGATCGGCCTCCCGACGCGATGAGATTCCTGAATTTGCCAGATACTTGTTAAGTCGCATCAAATCAGGGTTTTCACTTTTCTCTCCCCGGCGAACTACTTTTTTTGGTTTGCTGCTTATTTCCGTGAGATTTGATCGGTCAAGTTTAATCGATTTCTCTGGTCTGCGTAATGTTTCAGGCTTTTCATTCCTGGTGCTTCTGCCCGGGTTCTCTGATTTTTCTGGTCGGTTAAGTTTGATCGATTTAACAGGCCTTACCGGTTTGCCTGATTCACTGCTTTTTTCAGGTTTGCTGCCTTTTTCAGGTTTATTGATTTTATAGGTTCTGGTTGACCGTTCAGGTCTCTCTCCTCTGTCCGATCTTCCCGATCGTTCAGGTCTGTTTGGTCTTTCGGTTTTCATCTATTCTTCCTCCTTTTCATACGGGGGTTTGATTTTAACACCATCAAATCGTGTTTCAACCCCTTGTTTGTAAGTAATAACCATAAAAATCGTTCCGTCAAAGTTGTATTTATACCAATCACCCTCTTTTCTGCCATTCACATAACTACCTTCATCTTTTATCTTGCCGTTTTCCCAATACCAGGTGTGTTTTCCATCGGGATTGTCCTCAATAAAACCACCTTTATAATAACACAGACTATCGGTGCCGGCTCCATTTTGATCCAGATAAAAATTGTACCACATCCCGTTTCTCAATCCATCCCGATAGGTACCTCTGATGAAGTTGTCGCCAATCAACTCAAACCAGGGTCCGTCTTCGTTTCCACTTACAAACTCACCTTCAGCAATCACTTTTCCCGATTCATCATATTCGGTTGACAAGCCATCCTTCAGCCCGAGATGATAATGCTCCTCTTTCAGCAACTCACCATTCTCATAATACCACTTCCAGGTACCTTCAAACTTTCCCTGTTTGTTGAATTTACCAATCTGCTCTATTTTTCCGTTCTGATGGTAATATTTCCATTCGCCGGTTTGTTTGCCCTTCTCATAATTTCCTTCTGCTTTAAGCACCCCGTCGGGATAATAATCTCTCCAAGGGCCTTCACGGTCGCCATCTTCCTTTACGATGCCCTCGCCAATAATTATCCCGTTTTTGTAAAGATATGCCTTTTCTATAGTTCCATCTGCTTTGTACTCCCGTTTAATACCTTCGGGAATTCCATTACGAAACATGGCACTGATTTTCAATTTGCCATCCGGATAATATTCATTTTGAATCTCCAGCTTCTGAATCTCTTCTGCCTCCGGCTGAATTACATCATCGATATACTTTGATATTTTCAGTAAATCACCGTTTTCAGCATACTCCTTAAAATAACCGTTTTTCATGTCATCTTTGTAGGTAATTTCCGACTTTATGCTGCCCTTTTCATAAAAAGTACACCAATGTCCCTGCTTTTTTCCACTCCCGTCTTTTCGGTTAATTCTGAGCCTGTCAACAATAAAACCACGCTTGTATTCCGTTAATGTTATAATGAAACCTTCTGTGGAGTATTCTTTGCCATAACCTTGTTCCAATCCTTTATAAAAAGGTATCTCCTGTTTGAGTTTGCCATTCGAATAGTAATATATAGTAAAACCCTCTTTGACATCATTTCTGAAATTTTCTTTTATCACCTCCTGATCGAGCCAGCTAATTTTTAATCCGTTTTTTTTTCCCTCTCTATAAAAAATCTCTACCATTAATTTTCCATCCTGATTATAAAACTTCCATAAACTGTCAAGTTCAAAATTCAGGCGGTTTCCCTCCGATTTAAGCGTTCCGCTTTCATAATAAGATTTCCAGTATCCATCGGGTTTTCCATTTTTTATGAATCCCTCACTGGAAATCTGTCCATTTGCATAATAAAATTTACAAAATCCCTCCTTCTGAACGGTATCCTGGGAAAAAAGTCCCACAGAAATCCATAAAAAAGAAATAATCAGAATACACCGTAAACAATAAAATTTGGTCAGCAACTTCATAAATGTCCGATAAGTTAATTATTCCGATAATTCTAACATACGCAAAATAGGTTTTTTTGCCTTTTCAATCACTTCATCCGATAACAGTAATTCAGGTTTTTCATTGAGCAAACAGGCATATATCTTTTGCAAAGTGTTCATTTTCATATACGGACAATCATTGCACGAACATGTTTCATCTGTTGGCGCAATAAAAAACAGTTTATCAGGCGATGCCTTTTTCATTTGGTGGAGAATTCCAGTTTCAGTTGCCACAATGAATTTTGTTGCTTCACTTTGAATGGAATAATTCAACAATCCGGTTGTAGAACCAATATAATCAGCCAGTTCAAGTATTACTGCTTTGCATTCGGGATGAGCAATCACCTTTGCATCGGGATGTTCAGCCTTCAATTTTATGATAGTCTCTACCTTAACTATATCGTGAACTTCACAGCTGCCATTCCACAAAATCATGTTACGGCCAGTGAGTGCATTGATGTAAGCTCCCAAATTTTTATCAGGTGCAAAGATAATCTTTTGTTCCCGTGATAAAGATTCAACTATTTTGACGGCATTGCTTGAGGTGCATATAATATCCGACATCATTTTAATCTGTGCGGAACAATTGATATATGAAATTACCAGATGATCGGGATAGGCTGATTTAAACTTTAAAAAATCATCCGGCTGACATGAATCAGCCAGGGAACATCCGGCATTTAAATCTGGAATCAGTACTTTTTTGTTCGGATTCAAAATTTTCGCGGTCTCTGCCATAAAGTGAACACCGGCAAAAACGATTATATCTGCCTTTGTTTGCAATGCATTTTGTGACAATCCCAAACTATCTCCTACAAAATCGGCAATATCCTGAATCTCCGGAACCTGATAATAATGTGCCAGAATAACAGCATTTTTCTCTTTTTTCAAAATGCCTATTTTTTCAATTAATGAATCAAATAACCGGTTTTTCATTTTTTTAATAATATAAATAAGTTATTATCTATTTATATTTATTATAATGGGTGTTAACAGTGTTAATTTTTTCTTTGCCGAAAATTTTGATTTATGACTTGTAGGATGTTATTAACAGTTTATGAACAATGTATATTTTACAAATAATTAATTTAAAGGATTTTATGAATATAGTTTATAATTTGAAAAACTCAGGTTTGTTTATAAAACATAGTATTTTCTATGAACAATTATTGTTGATACAATGTGAAAAAATAGTTGGATGTGATTTTTATCAACGTTGTTTGATCTGGTTAAGCATGTTTTTCATTTTTTATCAATATTTTGACGCAAAATTAATCAGTTGTTAACAAAAGTTTGTGAAAAAAATAAAAAATTGATACAGAGATATATAGTGAGCGACCAAATTTCATTTTGTTTCATAATGATTGGTTTATGATTATATTTGTGAAAAAAATATGAACAATGGTTGATTCTTTCAAACAAATTGCTATCGGAAGTGATCATGCAGGATTTGAACTCAAAGAGTATATAAAAACGACTTTGAATCAATCAGGTTACACTTTTCTTGATTTTGGGACCTTTTCTGAAGCGTCCATGGATTATCCCGATATCGCCCATCCCGTTGCAAATGCTGTTCAATCAGGTGAATGCAATAATGGTATTCTGATTTGCGGCAGTGGCAACGGAGTAGCCATTGTTGCCAACAAATATAAGGGAATAAGGGCAGCATATTGCTGGAATGAGGAAATTACAAAGCTGGCGCGTCAGCACAACGATGCAAACATCATCGTGTTGCCCGGCCGGTTCATCAGCAAAGAGCAGGGTGCACAATTTGTGTCGGTCTTTTTCAATACCGAATTTGAAGGCGGACGGCATCAGAGGAGAGTTGAAAAAATTACAGACATTTTGTAACTGAAACATAATGAATCATATTGTTCAGAAATTTTTAGAGGACGCTGAAAAAAATTCTTTTGATAAAGAGCATCGGAAAAGGCTGAATTTTAACATCGGCCGGTATGATGCCCAGGTAGAAAAGGGAAAAGAGCAGTATCAAAACCTTGAACTGGCCAAACGCCGCGCAGCCAACATTAAGCATAAAACCATCAACAACCTGGATAAGTATCTTGTTGAATTTGAAAATAATTTCAGCAAGCGGGGTGGAAAAGTTATTTGGGCGCAAAATGAAAAAGAGGTGCATAGAGAGATCATGCACATTGTTAAACGATCAAAGGCTCAGGTAATCGTGAAACAAAAAACCATGTTGTCTGAGGAGTTGGAAATCAATGAATTATTAGAAAAAAATAAAAGGGAGGTTTTTGAAACGGATCTTGGTGAATTCATTGTGCAATTGGCCGGTGAAAAGCCGTTTCATATTGTAACGCCTGCCATGCATAAATCGAAGGAAGATGTTGCAAAACTCTTTCATGAAAAGTTTAACATGCCCGCCAACAGCAAACCGGAGCAAATTACACAGTTTGTTAGGGAAAAACTCAGGAGTGAGTTTATCCGTGCTGACATTGGCATTACCGGAGGTAATTTTCTGATTGCAGATGTCGGAGCTGTTTCACTGACGGAAAATGAGGGTAATGGATTGTTGTGCATGGCATTTCCTAAAATTCATATTGTCGTTGTGGGAATTGAAAAGCTCATTCCTTCCTTTGAAGATCTTGATTTGTTTCTGCCTTTGCTGGCGCAACATGGAACCGGTCAGCATATTACCGTATATAATAATTTAGTATTCGGTCCCCAGTCGGAGTTTGAAACAGATGGCCCGGAAGAGATGTATGTGATTTTGGTTGACAATCGCCGCACAGAATTGTTAAAATTCAAAGAGCAGCGTCGGGCTTTGTCCTGTATTCGTTGTGGTGCTTGTCTGAACGGTTGCCCTATCTATAAAAGCATTGGCGGCTATACCTATAAAGCAACCTATTCGGGGCCGATAGGCTCAGTAATTTCACCGCATTACCTGGGAATGAAGGAATACAATCACCTGAGTTTTGCCTCTTCACTTTGTGGAAAATGTACTGAAGTGTGTCCGGTGAAAATTCCCCTTCATGAATTGTTGCTGCATAACAGACATGAGGCGGTGACGAAAAAATACATTTCTTACACGTGGCGAACGATTGTTTCCGGTTGGAAAATGGTGATGCTGCACCGGTGGATGATCGATAAACCGAGTTCAAGTCTGAAAAACAGGATGATTACCCGGTTTGGGCGAAAAATGTGGGGTCCGCGCCGGACTCTTCCAAAAATCGCAGCCAAAAGTTTTAAAGAGCAGTGGAAAGAGATGCGCCCCTGATGAAAAAGCTGATTAAAGCGAAGTGCGGCGGCTGAACAGCCGGTCAATTAAAAAGAGCACTCCGGTCGAAAAACTTATCAGCAATCCCCACGATACGAATTTAGAGGAAAAGGCCTTTTTGAAAACCATGAACAACGTTTCAAGATATGGCATCAAGTTGTTCGTGAAATATGCTTTTCCGGGGAACCAGTTAAATAGCGGGAGATCCGATGTTGCAATAACCACGAATATAAAAAAGACCAAAATAAAATAGGGAGCAGAAACTTTCAGGTAGTGGAAAAAGGGCTTCTTTACCACTTCAACTTCAGCGTTCGTTTGTATTCCTGCCATCACCCGGTCAACAAAGTCCTCCGAAGGACTATCGAGTGGGCTGCGATTAATTAATTCACGCAGAAAATCATCTTTTAAAAAATCATCCTTTTCCATCATCCTGCAAAATTAGTATTAATTCAACTGATGAATGGCCTTATTCATCTCAGAGGCCAACTCATCATGTAATTTTTTTCGTATCCGGTGTAACCGGACTTTAACATTTGACATGGTAAGTCCGGTGATGTTACTGATTTCTTCAATCGAATTTTCTCCTTTATAAAACAGGGTAACCAGGAGATTGTCATCGTTCGTCAACCGTTCCAAAGCGCGTTCTACCATAACTTTCTGTTCTTCCGGGTCAATTTCACCAATACCTTCCACCATCTCATCTTCGGTATAATTGTCGATCACATAGTTATCCATGGGCACCTGTTCCAGTTTTTTTTTGCGTGTTCTCGAAATGGCTGCATTATACACAATACGATACAACCATGTAGAAAATTTGGATTTCCTTTCAAATGTTTTTAAAGCCTGAAATACCTTTAGAAAACAATCTTGTGCAATCTCTTCAGCATCTTCACGGTTATTTAAAATTTTTAACGCGATCGAAAAAACCAGGTTTTTATGTTTGGAAACCAGCAAAGCGTATGCAGCAACATCGCCGTTGAGCACACGATCAATGTAATGGTTGTCGTCCTGATATTTCATTGGGAATTTAGACGGTCTCTTGTATTAGAAGTTACAACAGTTGATACAAAGGTAGTATCATTTTAGCAATCAAATTCATAAATAATTTGTTTACACGGGGTTTTATTGTAAGTTTGTATTTAATAAACTAGATTTATAAACTTAAAAGCGATTCATATGAAACATTTTTCCATTGCTGGTTTGTTATTTTTATTGATGACTGTAAACCAGTTGTTTGCACAGAACCAGGTGAATAATCCCAACCTGGATCAAATTCCACAATATCTTCGTGAAAAATCGTCGGTAACAAGCGATGCACCCCTTTCAACGGTCGTGACCATTGGTAATTGGGACAATTATAGTCTTGGCGTTGATTTTGCAGAAGGGAATATTGCCGCAAAATTAAGTGAGCCAACCTGGTTTTTCGCGGCATACAATACAAACGGAACCCACCATACGGAGA
>DYQT01000275.1 GCA_020719165.1 Draconibacterium orientale
GTGAAGATCACCCCCTGTTTGATCGAAAACTCCTGGAAGAATTGCATGAACAGGGGGTCCGGAATGTATCGCGAAATTAACGTCGGTGACCTACGTGAAGTGACTTCGTTCCGGGCCTCAAAAAGGGGGTTCTTTTCCACCTGACCCTCCTACCCCCCCACCCCCCACTGAGTTTTGCCTCACAAAAGCGTACATTAGGGTTTTATAGTTCGATGCAAAACGCTCCGTTTGGCGTAAATCCTGCTTAAAATGGTTTTCTGGAAATAGTGTGTAAAAGTGTGCGGTTTTTTGCATATATTCCGGAAATGGGCCCTCCGGAATGGCAAACCGGAGCTTTTGCGGGCCCGGATTGGAGGTGGATTCCAAAGGGGTCTGGGAGTGTGTATCTCCGACGGTGTCGGGGTACTAACCATGTCTATCTCCTGAGCTGTGCCCCCCGGGTTTCGGCTGGGATGGGGCATATCAGGAAGAAAAAAATAGGTTATCGTATCCGCTCTTTCCGTGAAATGACGACCAATACAGATCCAATTATTGCAATAAGGCACAGGACTGCAGTAAAACCTGAAGCGGGTTGAGTTGTCGGTTCCAGTGTGAAGTCAAGGGTGTTGAGATTTTGATTGAAAGTGATCTCTTTTGTTACATTGGTATAGCCATTTTTTTCAACATGGATTTTCTGGTGGTAACCGTATGCATTATTGATTCGATAAGAGCCATCAGTTTCCGATTCCACAGTAACCGGCAGGGTCTCTGATTCCAACTGGACTGTGGTTCCTGCTATGGGGTGCCCATCCGTGGTTGTTATATTCCCGGAGATGGTTATCCTCGGTGCCTGAGTAGGACCCCCTGAGTATATAGTAAAATCTCTTGTCCTGGATACACGGTTACCCGCTAAATCCGTTGCTGTAACAATGATCCGGTTTAAGCCATTTGCCACCGGAATATTGCAGCCGAATGAGGACTGGTTGCCGCAATCGGCTGATCCTTCATTTGATGAGATTATAATTGATCGTAATGGTTCCGGGCTTTTCACTTCGCCGGCAACCCAGACATGGGGGGTACGACATCGTTCAAAAAAATTCCATTTTCCTGAGGAGTTTTAATCTCAAGAATGATGACTGAATCGTCAGCAGCAGTCCCTGAAGTCCCGACATCCGGAAAAGCATTGATCCCGGGAATAATCATCAATAATCCGATCAGAAGCATAACGGTGTATTTCATGGCATGAGAACAAAATAAAAAATTATGGGGAACTGTCCATTGGATCAAGTGTTCCATCGCTGTCATGATCACCCCATCCTATGAATTTTTTAGTCGACAATCCTATCGTTATTACACCATTATCCCGCATTACGGTGGATACCGATCCACTTGGACAGGAAATATGGTTCGTATTCGTATAGAACTGTTGCATTGGATCAACTGCAAGAATACTTACCGCGTTGCAGGCACTCGCTCCGGTATACTCATCCAGTGCTCCATACAAATGCAATGCCTCATGTTCGTAATCGTAGGGTTTTGAGAAAAATGTATTCCGCCAGATCCCACTACCCAGTATGGTATAGCTGCCTTGTCTGCATATCCCTGATCGGGACCAATGGCATACGGGCGGAATGCATCATGCATAAGGAACATTAGCGTAACCGAATCCGCACCGGTCGAGCTTTTTAATGCACGGGCCATATCATCGGTATACCTGCCATCGCTATTGCTGTCCGAGTAACCAATGTTTTGTGCAGCCCGCTCCATCCATCCTGAAGGGCCCCATGCATTGCTGTTGTCACCAGTATTTTGCCCGCTGACCGTAACAGTGTAATACCCCATGGTATTGTCAACACCGGCTCGTGAATCAGCTTGGGTTTCAATCTGATTTGTCCCCACCCATGCATCGTAGTATGCGTCTTCTTTGTGTGATTCTCTCCACAGGCCTTCTTCACCGGGTGTCTGGAAATCGGTAAAGATAACTGCCGTGTATAAGTCTCCAATAGCATTGGGTGCGAATTGAGTTGTCGGGCTTGCCCTAACCCCCGCTCCGGATTTCAGCGATGATGAGAGTACAGTTTTTGAGGGATCTTTAAAATTCTGGTGATCTATACGAATCTGCTCTTTTTGTGCAATAACAAATACTGCAGCCTGTTTCTTGGTTATTCCGATTACCTGTTGCAGGTCCTTGCTGAATTCTTCCAGATTCTGGACCTCATAATATTGTCCTGATTCGTAACGATATTTTTTTAGATCTCCGGTTTCCCATTTTTTCACACTATCGTCAATCTGCTGCTGGGATAATCCCCATTTCAGTTTTTCATTCCAAAAAGTCAGATAGGTGACAGGATTCGTAATGATAAAACGGTTATCAGATTGCTGTGTGTGGCGTGACATTAACCGATTTATATCCATGGTTTGAGGTGCGGGAACCGTTTTTCCAACAAGGTTGGCTTTATTACTCTCTTCAACCGCACTCACCATTGGTACCATCACCATCGCTGCCAGCAACAGTGCCAGCAGCACGGTGATTAATTTCAAACGCTTCATGGTTTTTACCTCCGTTTTTTCTATACGCTACGCTCGAAAGGCACGGGAAAATCTTCATAATAATGAAAGATAATAATTACATGCCTACGGGTGGGACCGGGTTCATCTGACTTTCAACGGTAGGTGAATCCGTCCTTTACTTTTCCGGGACAACCTCCGGCTGTCCACAATAAACAATCTATAAAAAAGATATTTAGGCTCTCTCTCCCAATCCTCAAACTGCCAGTTTGAGGATTAGGACATAAAGAATAATTATCCTGATATCTTTTGAATTATCATCACATGTTGTTCGATCTCTGCACATCAATGACACTGGAATTCACAGGTCTTGGCCTTCTTTTTCTTGAAGTGAAACAGATTACTGGGTTCATTGTGACTAGCGTTTTCTTTAGTGTGGCGATAAGAACCTTGTGGAAGTATGATCATATGTCTTGTTCATCGAGGTGCAAAGGCCATGCGTAACCTGATGTTTCTGTTAGTATTGGTACTTGCGGCAGTCATCGCTGCCGGGTGCGCGGAGGTTTCCGAACAACAACAGGTTCAGCCTGGTATCCAGTACAGCACAGAAAATCCCCCGACGCCGGATCTCTGGGCCGAATCCCCCGGTAATGAAACCGTAAACGCAGACGGGGACTGTATCGAGCGCACGGGAGCACCCGCATCATATCCCATGAATATCACTCACGCGAGAGAAAACACTCTCTCCCGCGAAGAGTTCTTTGAGGTGAATCGGAAATACCTGGCATATCTTGCAAAAGAACTCGGCCAGGAGAAGGCAGAACAGATGATACATGAGCAATATTCCCGTTTAAAGGGGCCAGTACTGTTGGACCCGTCATCAGGCAATGACACGCTCATCTCAATTATCATTGATCCGGTTGGAGTTTATACGGCAGGCGAGACCTTTGAGATTAACGGCACTACAAACCTTCCTCCCGGCAGAGAACTGACACTGGTCATTTTCCCGGGGAATTATGGACGTGTGATTCTTCCTTGTGAAGACCCTTGGCACGATCCTGTCCTGCGGACTGCAGTTGTGCTGGCGGGGGATTCATCGAAAAACACATGGACCTACACCTTGAATACGACCGGGCTCGTCTCTGACGATTACCTCATCTATGTCAGGGAAACGCAAAAGGAGGGTGTGTTCCTGACCCGCAGCCAGTTTCATCTGTATAGGACTTACGCGGTTGAAGAAGTCTGAAATGAGCAACATCCGTCATAACTCA
>DYQT01000276.1 GCA_020719165.1 Draconibacterium orientale
GTAAGTCATGAACATGGTGATCATTATGTCACAACCATCTGGAGCTGGGGCACAGGAAATTCCGGAATACGATATGTCATGGGCTTTAAACCGAATGTTAGGCACGGTTATGATTATGCTGATCCCCACTCGGAGCTGAAATTTGACGGAGTTACGGTCAATACGATCCGATCAACCGATTCCGGTGAAGGCTTTCTGGTGGAAGTGGATGGAGTTGTGATCTATCACCCGGGCGACCACATTAATAAGGAGAGCGGCCTGGCAGATGATTTTAAAGGAGAAATCGATTACCTGGCCGGGCTGAAAAAAAGTGTGGATATTGCCTTCTTCCCCGTCAATGGTTGCGGTTTCCCTGATGCCGGTATCGTCAAAACCGGGAATATCTATGTCATCGAAACCCTGAATCCCCGGCTCTGTGTTGCCATGCATGCCGGTGACAAGGAATGCAAGGCGTTCATTGCCGAAATCGAATCGAAATTCCCCGGGAAACAAACGGCATCCGGCACCTTTCCCGGCGATCGTTTCATCTATATGAAGGAATAGCCGCAAATGAATCATTTTTAGCCCTAAATCCAATTATTATTGATCAAACACACAGAATATGAGAAATTGCACATTTTTATGCCTGCTGACTTTTTTAGTTGTAAAACTCCAGGCACAGGATTATTTAATCAGTTTCGAAGGCACCGGGGCAGTTGTTGCAGTTGACAGCGTAAAGGTTGAAAACCTCACCCAGGGCACCAGCCTGACTGTTTATGGCCTAGATCAGTTGCATTTGCTGGGAACCGTATCAGTTGACAGTGATGGTTCAAAAAATAACTTAAGGTCTCTGCTGGTTTCCCCAAATCCTTCTGACGGAGAGCTCTTGTTGACATTTAAGGCAAACGCCGCCGGCGTTGCCACCATCGAACTATCCGATCTTACCGGACAGAAGGTGGCTAATGCAGCCCCGTTTTTTGAAAGGGGCCTCCAATCCATCAGCATTTCAGGTCTGAAAACCGGCACTTACCTGGTCCGGGTCAAGTCGGAAGGCTACCATTACACCGGGAAGATCATTTGCCGTTCAACCACCGGAAACGGCACGCAGATCAGGTTGCAGGGCAAGTCAACAGTTTGTCCATCACCAGAGAAACTGAAACAAGCCAGGGCGACTGTTTTAATGCAGTATAACACGGGCGACCTCTTAAAATTCACAGGCTGGTCAGCCATCCACGGCACCATTTTCATGGATGTTCCGACTTCAGGCAAGACCATTACCTTCAACTTTATACCCTGCATCGATTATGACAATAACAGCTATACAATTGTTCAAATTGATGACCAATGGTGGATGGCGGAAAACCTAAAAGCGACCAAATACAGCAACGGGGATGATATACCAGAGGTAACCGGGCAATCAAATTGGATGGGGCTATCCACCGGGGCCTATTGCTATTTTGGCAATAATCCGAACAACGCTCCTGTTTACGGATGTCTGTATAATTGGTATGCCGCCATAGACATTCGCAATCCTTGTCCGGACAATTGGCATGTTCCATCCGATGCTGAATGGGTCGTACTCACATCATCTTTGGGAGGGGAAGCTATCGCCGGGGGTAAAATGAAGGAAACCGGCACAGTTCATTGGTTTTCGCCCAATAACGGAGCCACCAATGAAAGTGGGATGACTCTGATTGCCGGAGGACTTCGCAGTTATGGCAACTTTCAGGCGATGGGGTATGGCGGTTCATTCTGGTCCACCACACCCTTTGATGATATTTTCGCATGGAACCGGGATATCTTTTACTACAATTCGGTGGCCAATCACTCTGGCACCGACAAAAAGAGTGGATTATCGCTTCGCTGCGTGAAAGATTAGCAAGGTACCCCCATTATCCAGCTTAGCCGTTTTAATGCTCGCTACAAATATTGCCAGCAATTCTGTTTGGTTTTCTGCTAACCACTCAGTGCCTCCGTGGTTTTCCTTTTTTCAAAAAAAGAATGAAAAATAACCCAATGGTCACCCATTCTGCCTACCCATCTCAGTAAAATCAAGTATTACAGAGCACAATGTTTAAAAGTGCGGAAAACAGGGCGAAGTACGAATCCCAAACTTTATACCTCGTCATTCGTCATTCGTACTTCGTCATTCGTCATTCGTACCTCGTACTTTGCAGTGCTACTTTCGCGTATCAGTTTCCCAGCACAGTTATCTTGCCAACCACAGGCAAATGGGCGCTTGTCTGAATGATATAATAATGAATGCCTGGTGCCAGATTTCCTGTCGGGATGCTGATTGATTGCTCTCCGGCGGCCAGGCTCTTATTCATGACAGGGAGATCATCAGGTTGACCCAACGAATTCAATAGGGTTATCGACAAGGTCATGGGTTCAGGCAATTTGAATCGGATGGTGGTTTTTGCTTTGCATGGATTAGGGGTGTTCGGGTATAGAATCAGCCCCTCATTCCGGGCAGGTTCAGGGGGAACAGAAAGAATAACCTGCCGGAGGCTGTCGATAATGGCTGCACTTACCCAGTATGGATTTCGGCCTCCGTCGCGTTCGGAAAGAAAAAACAGGAACTGTTTATCAGCAGAAACATAAGGTGACATCTCATATGAATCGGTGTTGATCGGATAACCCAAATTAGTAGCCGGAGACCAGGTGTTGTCGGTTTTTTTGAAACTGATATACAAATCTACATCTCCGAAACCGCCCTCCCGGTTCGATTCAAAAATCATATATTCTTCATCCGGATCAATGAAAGCGTTGATGTCCATTGAATCTGAATTAATGGCCACGCTCATTTTCTGAGGTGTCATATATTGTCCGTTGACCCGGTCAATGGTATAAATATCACATTGCTCATAACCTGCGCCACTAAAGAAATGAGCGTAAATCCTTCCCGAATTTGCCACCGATAATCTCCATCCGCTGCCCAATCCGGCCGGATACTGGTAATAGACCGGTACGGCACTGCTCCAAATGCCATTGACTTTAGAGGATTTCCAAAAATTGGACTGCGGCCGGTCGGAAACCCAAAATGCTGTATTGCCGTTATTGTTAAAACTCATCCCTGCCGATAGATAATCGCCGGCAAAAGGAGCTGTTTGAATGGAACTCCATTCATTGTTGGTCATGATCATTTGCCTGACCCGCATGCCGGATGGATTGGCACCTGGATAATAGATATCCATATAAAATTCGGTGCCATCGGGAGAAAAAGCCAGAGCTCCATGCCAGAACCATTCGCTGTTGGACTGAAGTTCGGGCGGTGCAAACAATGCCGGAACACTGCCCGGTGGGGTTTGTCCGAACCAGGGGCCGTAAAGGGCTGCCGGATTTTGCTGACAAATTGATTGCACCGGGATTAAGCAGATGCAGCTTAGAAAGCTCCACAAAATCAAATAATCTGAGGCTGTTGTCTTTTTCATGAAAATGGGGTGTGAAATATTTCTTTTGACTTATCGTGTGTAAATGTCAAATGTATGACATCCGCGACCCATCAGAAGCAATAAGTCAACAAACAGCCTGAATGGATCGACAAATAGTGAGTTTCAGTCCATATTATTTAACCCTGCCAGTTATCCTCCTCATCCAACCCTGAAGTGCGAAATCTGAAATGCGAGACCTTAAAACTCACCAGAAATTCCGATTGATCCTGAAATTAAGATTCATACCTGGAAATGTATTGAAAAAAAACTTTTAAAAGTGTCAGACATTATTATTTTTAACTGCTTATCCCTTTCGGTCAAGTTGGTTTGATTAAGTCGTTAAAT
>DYQT01000277.1 GCA_020719165.1 Draconibacterium orientale
CGTGGCAATGCAAGTTGCTGATATACCTGGCTTTAGCCAAATAATAATTATTATTGCCACTTTTCGGAGTGGGCTCATAGTTGATCAATAATCCTTTCGGTTTCGCTGCAAGTGTCAGATATGATAAAAGTTGTGCCTTATAGAGGGGAATCATGATGTCAACTGCCTTCAATTCATCTGAAAGAACGCCTGATAACATGATTCTATCTCCAATTTTTCTAAGTGATACTTAGTGGCCTAAGTGTCTAAGTGGTTTTCTTTTTATCCTGAAGGTAACTCAATGGACACCCGTTCACTTTTGCGGTACAACCCTGATTAACAATTAAAAGTGTGGACATAATGGAAAATCAGGACAAAGCAACATTTAACGACCAACTGCGTGAAAGAACCATTCAGCTGACAGCGGTGCCTTAGAGGAGTGTGACGAAACCCTGCTTTGGTGATAAATGTGAAATCTGAAATCTGAAATGTGACTTTTATACATAGCTATCTTCCCCCGGAAATTCCGATTGATTCCGAAAGGGTGACTTTTCTTTTTTATGACAGTTTGCGTCTAACTCCGTTTGATGAATTCCCGTTCCAGCCTTGGCCGTTCGATTACAAAGCCATGGGCAGGATGAAAGGTTTGGCAATTTGTACCGAGCAGTTTTTGCCAGCTTTGAACGATTCCCCGGCCATCATCGCCCCATGGAGGGAAAACCGCACCAGGCATCCCTCCGAGCGCATCTCCGGCAATGACGAGCTGATCGTCAACGATCAGGCATGAAGATCCGGCGGAGTGTCCGGGCGTATGTAGTATATAAGCATTGAACCCGAAATCCGACAAATCAAAGCAATCTTCGAAAACGAGGTCTGCCTTCACACCCTGAACACTAAACCAATGTGGTACCCGGTTAGGGCCAAGGCCATATAAAAATTTTGACCAGCCCATATTCCCTTTTGGTATCGGGCTGCTGCCACTTTCCAGAAAGATTTTTTCCGATTCATGGACAATAAACTGTGGGGAGAATTGCTCTTTGAGCAATCCGGCGTTGCCTGTATGGTCGAAATGGGTATGGGTCATGATCACGAAATCAGGTTTGCCGAGTTGCCGGAGCCGCTCAAGCAGCTTTTTCCCCTCCGACTTAATACCGGTATCGATCACAAGACAGTTCCGACCGTTGGAGAGATGATAAACATTGCACCGTCCAAATAAGACGCGTGTGAGGGTATAGCCACTCAATGTTTTCCAGGATTTCATTGTTGGGTTATTTCATGCAAAGATATCGAAAGAAGGAATAGTTCTGAAGAAGGAAAAATTCACCGGGTGTAACACACTCGGGCGGGAACTTTACAACGCCAACAGCAGTGCGTTTTCCCTTCAGGCGATGATGTTTGAACATCAGCTTTTAATAACGTCACACTTTGATGAAACAAAAAAACGCATTGTCCATGAAATAAATCAATTTCAACGTAACTTTGGTCAGTAGATAATGTAGTCTTGAACACGCGAAACTATGATCATATGAAACAACTATTTCTCCTCGCTGTCCTAGTCCTCAGCCTGATCGTCTACACCAGTCAGGCACAGGTTCCTGAAACAACCGATACGACAGAAGATCCCGCGAAATTTCAATCGGAAGCCGTTTTGCTTTATCAACAGCAGCAACTTGACTCGTTGCTGAAAATCAGGCTGCTCAACGATTTGCAGAGTGCAGCCGGCAACAATAAAAAAACAAGGGAACTGGAACAGAGGCTGCGGCAGATAGAGATAGAGGATTCGACACGAAAAATCGAATTGATTTCGAAAATCGAATTGATCAGGCAAAATTCGAAAGGGGCTGCAGTGGCCCCATTCAACGACACGCTGTTTTCGATCTATTCACGCATTGCATCGTATACCCCTGTTGACCGCGCCGCCAATATCACAAAAAACATCATCAGGATTTACAATGACCCTTTCTATAAGTCAGATTCACTTATACTGGTTAAGACAGACAATGGCACCGAAATCGTTTATAATGGCGACATGGTTGTGATGCTGGTATCGAAAATGGATGCGCTGTATTTCAACAAAGACGATTACCAGCTGGCCTCGGAATATCTGGATCTGATCAGAAGTAGCATTGTCACTGAACGTTTAGCCAACAGCACATCAAATCTGTTGTTGCGCATTGGCAAGGTACTGTTGATCATTGCCGGACTTGGATTACTTATCTTTCTGATTAACAAGATTTTTGGTGTTGTCAGACGGTTTATCTCTACGCACAGGGATAAATACCTTAAAGGGCTTACCATCAATAAAGTTAAATTGCTGTCGCCCGAACACCTTGAATTGTTCATCCTTCGTCTCAGCGGAATCATCCGCATACTCATCATCCTGTTAGTTGTTTACCTATCGCTGCCATTGCTTTTCAGTGTCTTCCCGGAAACCAAAATGTGGACGGCCACCCTGCTCACCTGGATCATAAGTCCTGCCCGGAATGCCCTGAACGGAGTGATCAATTTCCTGCCGAATCTTTTTTCCATCCTGGTGATCTACTTCATATTCAAATACTCGATACGCGGTATCCGCTATTTCGTCGATCAGCTCGAGAAGGAGGAGATTCAGATCAACGGATTCCATGCCGACTGGGCTCAACCTACTTTCAGAATTCTGAAGTTTCTGTTATACGCATTTATGCTGGTACTGATCTTCCCCTATTTGCCAGGTTCGGGATCACCTGCATTCCAGGGTGTTTCTGTCTTCCTTGGAGTCTTGTTGTCACTGGGTTCTTCAAGCGCTATTGCCAACATGGTAGCCGGATTGGTCATAACCTACATGCGCCCATTTAAAATTGGCGACCGGGTGAAGATTGGCGATATTACCGGAGACATCGTTGAAAAAACAACACTGGTCACCCGTATCCTGACTGTTAAAAACGAAGATGTAACGGTTCCCAATTCGGCTATTTTGTCAAGCAGCACCATTAATTACTCCACCCATGCTGCCCGGCCCGACAGCGGTCTGATCGTCCACACAACGGTTACCATTGGCTATGATGCTCCCTGGGAAGATGTCCACCGTGTATTATTGGAAGCCGCTGACCGTACCGAAATGATCCTGAAAAACCCCAAACCATTTGTGTTGCAAACCAGTCTCGATGATTTCTACGTGTCCTATCAGGTAAACGGCTATACGAAAGAGGCAAACAACCAGGCCCGGCTCTATTCGCAACTCCATCAGAATATTCAGAACTGTTTTAACGAAGCGGGCATCGAGATCATGTCGCCGCACTACCGGGCTGTTCGCGATGGCAATGCAACCACCATCCCGTCAGCCTGATGAAACTCCTTTCTTTACGAAGTTCTGCGACTCCACGCTGGTCTGTTTTAAGGAGGCCCTGAATCGGGATACTGCCCTTAATAATAAAGGATTGATCGGCGAGGTTTATGTAGCCCAAGGAGAACTGTCACTTACCGGAACAAGTCTTGATGATGCAGAAGGCAATTTTATCAAGGCGATTTTACGCCATCATGCTAACATACAGCCCGATTTATTAAACAGTATGGCTGATCACATTGTTCCCTCCATCCTCAATTTTCCCCATTTAGCTATTGCATCAAGAACCGGGAAAACAGTCTCGCCCAGTGGTGAAATCGAATACTCAACCCTGGGAAGTATTTCCGCATATATTTTCCTCTCAAATATTGCCCTTGTTTTTTCTGGTTCTTTAAAAATAACTGCTTATCCCTTTCGGTCAAGTGATTTTTTAGTACATTTGGATA